>CALXWV010000082.1 GCA_944392515.1 uncultured Clostridia bacterium | reverse complement strand
TTACTGTTATTGTTTCTTCTGTATTTTCTGTATATTCTTTTGTTAGTACTCTTTTATCTACTGATAATGTCCATCCTTCTATTTCTTGAATTTGCTCATTTGCCTTTATCTTTACTGTTACATTTCCATTTGTATATGTTTCTGGTATATTTTCTATCTCTAATGTTGGTGCTGTATTATCTAATATAAATGCATTGCTTCTTGCTATTGCTTTGTTTCCAACATTGTCTTCTACTAATACCCATAAATAATATTCTCCAGTAACTTTTGGTGTTGTTATTGTATTACCTTCTTCTAGTGCATTTATTATTTCATTTTCTGCTACATTTTCACTTTTTGTACTCCATAAGTATTTTGTACTACTTACTCCTGATAAGTTATCTGTTGCTGTTACTTCTGTATTTGTGCTTTTTATTGTTTCAGTTGTTCCATTTTGAGATATTTTAATTTCTGGTTCGGTATTATCCAAGATAAATATATTGCTTCTTAATTTATTCTTATTTCCTACATTATCTTCTATTAATACCCATAGATAATATTCTCCTGTTACTTCTGGTGTTGCTATTGCATTTCCTTCTTTTAGTACATTTGTTATGTCATTTTCTCCTACATTTTCACTTTCTATACTCCATAGGTATTTTATACTTTTTATGCCTGACAAATTATCTGTTGCTGTTACTTCTATATTTGCCATTTTTATTGGTTTTGTTGTTCCGTTTTGAGACAATATTATTGTTGGTTTTTCTTTATCTATTTTATTTATTTGTATATTTGCATTTGTCTCATTTCCTGCTAAGTCCCTTACTGTTATTGTTTCTTCTTTATTATCATTATATTCTTTTGTTAATGTTTGCTTATCATTTGATAATGTCCATCTTCCTATTTCTTTAATTTGCTCATTTGCCTTTATATTTACTGTTACATTTCCTCTTGTATATGTATTTGGTGTATATTGTATTTCTAATGTTGGAGCTGTATTATCTATATTAAATACATTACTTTTGATTATAGCTTTGTTTCCTACTTTATCTCCTGCTAATATCCATAGATAATATTCTCCTGTTTCTTTTGGTGTTGTTATCGTTTGTCCTTCTTCTAATACATTTGTTATTTCATTTTCCTCAACATTTTCACTCTTTGTACTCCATAAGTATTTTGTACTACTTACTCCTGATAAGTTATCTGTTACTGTTACAGTTGTATTTATCTGTTTTTCAGGATTATTTGTTCCATTATTTGATATTTCTACATTAGGAGCCATATCATCTAATGTATAATTTAATCCATTTTCTATTGCATATGATTCCGCTGTACTATTGCTTGCACACAATATATTTACATTTTCGGAATACTGAAATGCATTTGAAGCTATTGTTGTAACAGTCTTTGGTATTGTAACTTTTGTTAAGCTATCACACCACGAAAATGTACTATCTCCTATACTTGTCACTCCTTTTGGAATCTCTATTTTTGTTAAGCTATCACAGCCTGAAAATGCATGATTTCCTATACTTGTTAATCCTTCTGGTAGTTCTATATTGGTTAAGCTACTACAGCTTGAAAATGCACTATCTCCTATACTTGCTAATCCTTCTCGTAGTTTTATATTAGTTAATTTAGTACAGCTAGAAAATGCCTGAGTTCCTATACTTGTTACTCCTTCTGGTAAATCTATATTTGTTAAGCTTCTACACCCATCAAATGCCAGGCTTTCTATACTTGTTAATCCTTTTGGTAGCGTTATATTAGCTAAGCTACTACAGTCTTTAAATGCCCAGCTTCCTATACTTGTTAATCCTTCTTGTAGTTCTATATTAGTTAATTTACTACATCTATAAAATGCCTGAGTTCCTATATATGTTACTCCTTCTGGTAGATCTATATTTGTTAAGTTACTACAATCTTGGAATGCATACCTTTCTATACTTGTTACTCCTTCTGGTATTTCTATATTGATTAAGCTACTACAACCATAAAATGTATGATTACCTATACTTGTTACTCCTTTTGGTATTTCTATATTTGTTAAGCTACTACATTCATAAAACGCATATTCTCCTATACTTGTCACTCCTTTTGGAATCTCTATTTTTGTTAAGCTATCACAGCCTGAAAATGCCTGAGTTCCTATACTTGTTAATCCTTCTGGTAGTTCTATATTGGTTAAGCTACTACAGCCTTTAAATGCATCATTACCTATCCTTGTTAATCCTTCTGGTAGTTCTATATTGGTTAAGCTACTACAATAAGAAAATGTACTATTATCTATGCTTGTTACTCCTTCTGGAATTTTTATATCAGTTAAGCTACTACAACCATCAAATGCACTAAGGCCAATACTTGTTATTCCTTCTGGTAGTTTTATATTTGTTAAACTACTACAGCCTTTAAATGCACCAAGGCCAATACTTGTTATTCCTTCTGGTAGTTTTATATTTGTTAAACTACTACAGCCTGAAAATACATCCCAATCTATACTTGTTATTCCTTCTGGTATTTCTATATTGGTTAAGCTACTACAGCCTGAAAATGCCCAAATTCCTATGCTTGTTAATTCTTCTGGTAGTTCTATATTGGTTAAGCTAGTACAGCCTGAAAATGCACTCCTGTCAATACTTGTTAATCCTTCTGGTAGTTCTATATTTGTTAAACTACTACAGTCCTTAAATGCACCATAATCTATTCTTGTTACTGTTTCTAAAACTTTATAACTTGTATCTTCTTTCTTAGGCGGATATTGTAGCAATTGTTTGCCATCTTTTGTATATAATACTCCATAGTCATCCATATAATATTCATTATTAGTATCAACTTTTATGCTTATTAAACTTGTACAGCTATTAAATGCCTGAGATCCTATATATGTTACTCCTTCTGGTATTTCTATATTAGTTAAACTACTACAGTCTTGAAATGCACCTAGTCTTATACTTGTTACTCCTTCTGGTAGTTCTATATTTGTTAAGCTTCTACATTCATAAAACGCATATTCTCCTATACTTGTTAATCCTTCTGGTAGATCTATATTTGTTAAGTTACTACAATCTCGGAATGCATAACTTTCTATACTTGTTAATCCTTCTGGTAGTTCTATATTGGTTAAGCTACTACAGCCTAAAAATGCCCAATTTCCTATGCTTGTTAATTCTTCTGGTAGTTCTATATTGGTTAAGCTACTACAGCCTGAAAATGCACTCCTGCCAATACTTGTTAATCCTTCTGGTAGTTCTATATTTGTTAAACTACTACACTCATAAAACGCATATTCTCCTATACTTGTTATTCCATCTTCTATAACTACATTTTTTACCAAGTCTATGTATTCATTGTTGTGCCAATCTGTAGAATCGCTTATATTCCAATCTTTCATTTCTCCAGTTCCAGATATAGTCAAAGTTCCATCTTCTGAAAGTGTAGCCATTACACTACCATTTCCGGATTTTGAAATGTCCCA
>CALXWV010000081.1 GCA_944392515.1 uncultured Clostridia bacterium | reverse complement strand
TGGGACATTTCAAAATCCGGAAATGGTAGTGTAATGGCTACACTTTCAGAAGATGGAACTTTGACTATATCTGGAACCGGAGAAATGAAAGGTTGGGGTGGTAGTAGTGTGACTGATTGGCATAACAAAAATATTAAAGAATTAGTTAAAAAAGTAGTTATTAATTATGGGGTAAAAAATATAGGAGATAGTGCTTTTTATAATTGCAGTAATTTGTCAGAGATAAGTATTCCAAAAGGAGTAGAAACTATAGAAGATAGTGCTTTTTTTAACTGCATAAAACTTACAGAGGTAGAAATACCAGAAGGTGTAACAAGTATAGGAATTGATGCTTTTTTATATTGTAGTAATTTGAAAAAAATAACAATTCCGGAAAGTGTAAGGACCATAGGAAAACAGTCTTTTTATAATTGCAGTAACTTGACCGAGATACAAATTCCAAAAGGAATAACAGCAATTAACGATAATACTTTTGCGAGCTGTACTAATTTGAAAGAAGTACAAATTCCTGAAGGAGTAACTAGTATTGGATATGGAGTATTTGAAAATTGCGATAGGTTAAGTTATATAGATATACCAGATAGTGTAATAAGTATAGGTGATTGGGCTTTTTCAAGTTGCAAAAATTTGAGAAATATAGAAATTCCAAAGAGTGTAAATGAATGTGGAAACTCTATTTTAATAGGCAGTCAAATATATATATTTACTAACGGTAAAGATGAAATTGGATTGCCACAGATAATGCAAAGAGCTTTAAATCAAGATGATATATTTTATGCTAATAATCAATTTGAGGTAAAAAACTGTTCGATTAATGGCGAAAATATAATTCTTGATAAAAAGAATGAGATAGGCTCTATAAAAATATTAGAAGGAAAGTTAGATGAATTAACTATTAATATTATACCTTTAGAAATAAGTTTGACCAAAACTGTAAAGATAAGTGTCAATGAAAATGGAGAAGCAACAATATTTGGAACAGGTGAAATAGATAATATACCTGAAGTTATAAGAAATATTATAACAAAAATAAGTATTGAAAGTGAAATAACAAAGGTTTCAAATGCAATATTTGTAAATTGCATTAATTTAGAATATATAGAAGTTGATTCAAACAATAAAAATTATATTGACGATAATGGAGTTCTATATACAAAAGATAAAAGGACAATTATTTGTTATCCACGTAAGAAAGAAGGAGAAAACTTTGTAGTACCAGAAGGCACAAATAACATAATGAATTATTGTTTTTACTATTGTAGCTATTTGAAAAATATAACATTGCCAGATGAAATAACAGAGATAAAATATGGTACATTTGAATGGTGTACTAGTTTATTAAATTTAGTAATTCCAGATAAAGTAACTAAAATAGATGGATTTGCATTTTATGGTTGTATAAATTTGATGAATATAAATTTACCAGAAGGAATAACAAGTATAGGATCTAGTGCATTTTATAATTGTAACAGTTTGGAGAAAATAAATATACCAGAAGGAATAACTAGTATTAAATATGCCACATTTGAAAATTGTTATGATTTAAAGGATATAGAACTTCCAGACACAATAACAAGTATAGACGTATATGCCTTCGAGAATTGCTATAACTTAACTAATATACATATACCAGACGGGGTAACAAGTATAGGAAATTATGCATTCTCTGGCTGTAATAGTTTAACCAATATAAGTCTTCCAAATAGTATTAAAAGTATAGCTGATTACACTTTTAGTCTTTGCACTAGTTTAGAATATATAGAAATACCAAATGGAGTCATAAGTATTGGAAATATGGCTTTCTATAACTGTTCAAAACTATCAAAAGTTATAATACCAAAGACTGTTACAACAATAGCTTCAAATGCATTTCAGTATACTGAAAATGTAAATATATTGTGTGCAAGCAATAGTACAGCAGAATCATATGCAATAGAAAATGGATTAAATTATACATTAGATGATATAGCTCCTAATTTAGAAATATCAAATAATGGAACAACTGAAACAATAAAAAGCACAAATACAAAAGTAACGGCAACAGATAACTTATCAGGAGTAAGTAGTACAAAATACTTATGGACTACAAAAAGTGAAAATGTAGTAGAAAATGAAATAATAAATGTACTAGATGAAGGTAATACAATAACAACACCAAAAGTTACAGGAGAATATTATTTATGGGTATTAGTAGAAGATAAGGTTGGAAATAAAGCAATAGTAAGAAGTAATGCATTTATATTAGATAGTATAGCACCAACATTAGAAATAGAAAATATACCAGAAACATATACAAATGGAAATGTAACAGTAAAGATAAAGGCAAATGAGCAAATTCAAGAAATAGAAGGATGGACATTATCAAATGATAAGCAAACATTAACGAAAGAATATAATGATAATACAGAAGAAACAATAACAGTAAGGGACTTAGCAGGAAATGAGACAAATGCAAATATACAAATAAATAAAATAGATAAAGAAATACCAACAATAAGATTATCTCAAAATGGAACAACAGAAGCAGTAAAAGAAGCGAATATAGAAGTAGCAGCAACAGATAATTTGTCAGGAATAAAAAGTATAAAATACCTATGGAGTATAGAAAGTGAAGATGTAGGAGAAAATGACATAACAAATGTACTAGAAGAAGGAAGTGCAATAAAAACACCAAAAGCAACAGGACAATATTATTTGTGGGTATTAGTAAAAGATAATGCAGGAAATAATAATAAATTAAGAAGTAATATCTTTATATTAGATAATATCGCACCAGAAATTAAAATATCTCAAAATGGAACAACTGAAACAATAAAAAGCACAAATACAAAAGTAACGGCAACAGATAACTTATTAGGAGTAAGTAGTACAAAATACTTATGGAGTACAAAAAGTGAAAATGTAGCAGAAAATGAAATAATAAATGTACTAGAAGAAGGTAATACAATAACAACACCAAAAGTTACTGGAGAATATTATTTATGGGTATTAGTAGAAGACAATGTTGGAAACAAAGCAATAGCAAGAAGCAATGCATTTATATTAGATAATACAGCACCAACATTAGAGATAGAAAATATACCAGAAACATATACAAATGGAAATGTAACAGTAAAGATAAAGGCAAATGAGCAAATTCAAGAAATAGAAGGATGGACATTATCAGTAGATAAACAAACATTAACAAAAGAATATAATGATAATACAGAAGAAACAATAGAAGTAAGAGACTTAGTTGGAAATGAGACAAATGCAAATATAAGAATAAATAAAATAGATAGAGAAAGCCCAACAATAAGATTATCTCAAAATGGAACAACAGAAGCAGTAAAAGAAGCAAATATAGAAGTAACAGCAACAGATAATTTATCAGGCATAAAGAGTATAAAATACCTATGGAGTACAAAAAATGAAAATGTTCAAGAAAATGAAATAACAAATGTACTAGAAGAAGAAAATGAAATAGCAACACCAGAAGCAACAGGAGAATATTATCTATGGGTATTAGTAGAAGATAATGCAGGAAATAAGAATAAATTAAGAAGTAATGTATTTATGTTGGATAATACAGCACCAGTAGGAGAAGTAACATACAATATATCAGAAGATAAAGATATTTGTTTGGTAACAATAAAATCAAATAAAGAATTACAAGAGATAGAAGGATGGACTTTGACAAGTGATAGATTAACATTGACAAAAAAATACTATGAAAATACAGAAGAAACAATAACGATAAAAGATAAAATAGGAAATACAGCAGCAATAAAGATAGAAATTACAGGAATAAAAGTTCCTACATTCAATGTACAAGGATATAAAATAAATGGCTTATACATAAGAAATATACAACCACAAACAGTATATTCAAACTTTATAAAAAATATAGTCACAAATCAAAGTTATGAAATAAAAGAAGG
>CALXWV010000080.1 GCA_944392515.1 uncultured Clostridia bacterium | reverse complement strand
AAAGCCGGGATGGAGGAACAACCAAAGGAGGATTTATCCAAATGAGCGTAGTATCGATGAAGCAGCTTCTGGAGGCCGGCGTACACTTCGGCCACCAGACCCGCCGCTGGAACCCCAAGATGGCCGAGTATATCTTCACTGAGAGAAACGGCATCTACATCATTGACCTGCAGAAGACCGTCAAGAAGCTGGACGATGCTTATATGTTCGTCCGCGACCTGGCCGCCAACGGTGAGAATGTTCTCTTCGTAGGTACCAAGAAGCAGGCCGCTGAGAGCATCCGGGAAGAGGCTGAGAGAGCTGGCGCCTACTATGTCAACGCCAGATGGCTCGGCGGTATGCTCACTAACTTCAAGACCATCCGCCGCAGAATCGACCGTCTGGCCCAGCTGCGCAAGATGCAGGAGGACGGCACCTTCGAGCGCCTGCCCAAGAAGGAAGTAGTCAAGCTGGAGCTCGAGATCGAGAAGCTGGAGAAGTTCATGGGCGGTATCAAGGACATGAACAAGCTCCCCGGTGCGCTGTTTATCGTTGATCCCCGCAAGGAGCACATTGCTGTCGCTGAGGCCCACAAGCTGGGCATCCCGATCGTGGCCATCGTAGATACCAACTGCGATCCCGATGAGATCGACTATGTTATCCCCGGCAACGACGACGCGATCCGCGCTGTCCGCCTGATTGCCAGCACCATGGCTGACGCCATTATCGAGGGTCATCAGGGCGCTGAGACTGAGGAAGCCGCCGCGGAGGCCGCTGAGGAAGAGGCCGCCGAGTAATCGGTTTTGGAATCAAGGAGGCTCGGGTGCTCATCCGGGCCTCTTTCCAAGAGAATCCCCAAACCCATACAACTCGCTGAGGAGGAAATGAAAAATGGCTTTTACAGCTAAGGATGTCCAGGCTCTGCGCCAGATGACTGGCTGCGGCATGATGGACTGCAAGAAGGCGCTGACCGAGTCCAACGGTGATATGGACAAGGCCGTTGAGTATCTGCGTGAAAAGGGCCTCTCCGCCGCCGCCAAGAAGGCCGGCCGCATCGCCGCCGAAGGTGTTGTCTACGCTGTCGCCGACAACGCGAAGAAGGTAGGCGCCATCATTGAGGTCAACTCCGAGACCGACTTCGTTGCCAAGAATGCCGACTTCAACGCCTTTGTAGCGGACTGTGCCCGCATCATCATGGAGCAGAATCCGGCCGATGTCGATGCTCTGCTGGCCTGCAAGTGTGCCGACGGCAAGACCGTTGAGGAGGTGCTCCGCGAGAAGATTCTCGTCATCGGTGAGAACCTGAAGATCCGCCGCTTTGTCCGTGAAGAGGGCGTACTGTCCACCTATATCCATGCTGGCGGCAAGATCGGCGTCATGGTCAAGTTCGATGTCTCCGACGGCATCGCGGACAAGCCCGAGTTCATCGAGTGCGGCCACGATGTTGCGATGCAGATTGCCGCGATCAACCCCGGTTACCTGAAGAGAGAGCAAGTTCCCGCCGCTGTCGTTGAAGAGGAGAAGAAGATCCTCGAGGCTCAGATCCAGAACGACGACAAGCTCAAGAACAAGCCTGCTCAGGTTATCGAGAAGATGATCACCGGCCGCGTTGAGAAGTTCTACAAGGAGAACTGCCTGGTCGATCAGGCCTTCGTCAAGGACGGCAATATGAACGTTGCCGAGTATGTGGCCAAGGTCGCCAAAGAGCTCGGTGGCAAGATCGAGATCACCGGCTTTGTCCGCTTCGAGTCCGGTGAGGGCATTGAGAAGAAGGCTGACGATTTCGCCGCTGAAGTTGCCAGCATGGTCAAGTAAAATCGTATCTGTGATACAAAAGGTCCCGGAGGAGCCCTCCGGGACCTTTTTCGCACCTCATTTTGACAAGAAAAAGGCCCATTTTCAGGGCCTTTTTCTATTCAGGAAGAGAAAGAGGATTAAAAGACGGGGATGAATACACCGGCGTATTCGCTGTTGATGAAATCCCGGGTCTCATCGGAGTTGAGTACCTCGACCAGGGCCTTGGTTTTTTCAGAATCGGCGTCTTCTGCCCGGACCACCAGCACATTGCCGTACTCCTGGGCGCTCTCCGAATCGGAGGACTCATTGACGATGACCTTGTCCAGGATACCGGCGTCGATGGCGTAGTTACCATTGATGGCGGCAATGGCGAATTCGCTCAGATTGCGGGGCAGCTGGGCAGCCTCCAGCTCGACGAACTCCAGACCCAGCGGATTTTCAACGATATCCAGCGGTGTGGCATTCAGGCCGGCACCCTCGGCCAGGGTGATGAGCCCCTGGGCCTCAAGCAGGTTCAGCGCCCGGGCCTCGTTGGTCGGGTCATTGGGGACGCCCACCTTGGCTCCCTCGGCGATCTGGTCCACACTGGTCAGCGTATCGGAGTAGAGGCCCATCGGCTCAAACTGCACCTTGCACACGGCGGTCAGTGTATCGTTGTTGCTGGCGTTGTACTCCTCGAGGAACGGCGTATGCTGGAAGAAGTTTGCGTCCAGATCCCCTTCGGAGAGGGCTACATTGGGCATCACATAGTCGGTGAACTCGACGATGTCCAGCTCATATCCCTTGTCGGCAAGTTGGTCCCGGACTGCCTCCAGGATCTCGGCATGGGGAGAAGGGGAGGCACCCACCGAAATGGTTTTGTCATCGGCGGCATCGGCAGTGGAGGAGGGCTCCTCTCCGCCGGAGCAGGCGGTCAGCGATACGGTGAGCACGGCGGCGGTGAGCAGAGCGAAGAGTCTTTTGCTGTTTTTCATGGAGATTACCTCATTTCATAGAGTTTT
>CALXWV010000079.1 GCA_944392515.1 uncultured Clostridia bacterium | reverse complement strand
CTTATTTTTATATTATTAAATTATTTTATTTTTATAAAATAATTTATATGTATTATTAAAATTTTATTATACTTCGTTTAAATAATTTATATTTTAAAATTCAGCATAAATATTTTTATTTTTATATTTTTTATTTCCATATTCTGAATAATTTTAATTTTAATATTATTTGTCTAGTTAACAATCATCTTGATATATTTAAGATCTTTATGAGAACTTTATAAAAATTTTATAATTATTTTAGTTGAATTCTACTTTAATATCTCTGCTAGGTTCAAACTCACTTTTTTGTTAATTCCTTAGTAAAAAGTTAATGTTTTTCTATAAACTTTTTTTCTAAATTCATTTAATATTTTGGTAATCTTTTTTATTTAAAAATAAAAACAAAATTTATTCATTTTTTAGTTTGTCTTTTTGTCAGCAATATTTGTTAAAAAATTTACTAAATTATTGCTATACTTTTCTATTTTTTGAATATTTTCCTCTTTTCTATTAAAATAATTTTGTTTTTTCGTCATTTTTAATTTGCTCAAATAGACAACTGTTTTTAATTTTTTTCTAGTCTTACTTTATTGTTTTTCCTTTTATCATTTTTATGTTTACTATTTTAATAGTTTTTCATAAATATTTATTATACTCATAAAATTTTATTTTTTATACTATTCCTTAGTTAAATTCCCTAATCAATAATAAACTTGTCTATGACTTTTTTATATAAAATTACAACATGACATTATATTGCAATTTTTTTATCGATAATATGTTTTGTCTTTTTGTAAATTAAAATATTAATTTTAATTTTTCATAGTTTTAAACTTTTTATACAAAATTTTCAACTATATTTCTTATTTATTTTTTATCTTATAATTTACTATTTTGATTATAAGATATATTTTTCTTTATTATAACATTAATTAATTATTTATTTATTTATTTTTAATTATCTTTTTTTGTATAAATTATTTTTATTTTTACTTATTTTTATATTTAATATTTAATATTTTATTTTTTATTTTTTTATTATTTTTTGTTTTTTATTATTTAATTTTTTAATATTTTATTTTTAATTATTAAATTTTTATTAATTAATATATTATTATTTTAAAAATAATAATTGCAGAAATTATGCTAGCTAAATCTGCAAGTAATGCTGGAATTACTATTTTTCTTCCATCTTTTACTTTAACACTACTCATATATAATGCAATTATATAAAAAGTTGTTTCAGATGATCCCATAATTGTAGCAGCAATCCTTCCTATATTACTGTCTACTCCAAAATGAGCCATTATTTCTGTTGCAATTGCCATTGATCCACTTCCTGAAATAGGCTTTATTATAGCTAAAGGTAATATTTCAGTTGGAATATTAAATAATTTAGTTATATTGGATAATATATTACAAATAAAATTAATTAATCCTGAACTTCTTAACATATATATAGCTAAAAATATTCCTATTAAAGTTGGAAATAATTTAAATACAACTTTTATTCCATCTCTAGCTCCATTAATAAATAAATCATAAACAGATTTTTTTTCTTTTATCCCAATAAATAATATTATTGATATAATAGTTGGGATAATCATTGAAGATATATATATCATTTATTTTTGCTCCTTCTAATAAGAATTTTAGTAGATACAACTCCAACTAAAGTACCAATAATTGTTGAAAACCATATTGGAATAATTATATCAGCTGGATTTTGAGCATTTAATGATGACCTTATGGCAATTACTGTTGTAGGTATTAATTCAATAGAAGTTGTATTTAAAACAACTAGCATCATCATAGAATTACTTAACCTTTTTTTATTTGTATTTTCTTCCTGTAAATTTTCCATTGCTTTTATTCCAGCAGGTGTTGCCGCATTTCCTAAACCTAATATATTAGAAATTGTATTTAATGATATATTTTTCATTGCTTCTTCATTATTTTTAATATCTGGAAAAATCCAATTTAATATTGGCCTTAATATTTTAGTTAATTTTTTTATTAATGAAGTATTTTTTACTATCTCCATTAACCCACACCATAAGCACATTGTCCCAACTAGTGTCATAGATAAAGTTATAACATCTTCGAGTGATTTAAAAATCGAATTATTTATATTTTCTATATTTCCGCTTATAATTGCATAAAAAAAAGAACATATTATTAAAATAGGCCAAATATAATTTAACATTTATTATCCTCATTTCATAAAAAATAGCTTTTCTTTTTCCAAATATATTCAATTTTTTTGGAATTATACTAGCTTTTTTCCAATATTTATGGTACAATATTTACGGATTTTTATATGATTGGGAGGGAAATATATGAAATCAACAGGAATAATTAGAAAAATTGATGAATTAGGAAGATTTGTAATACCAATGGAAATGAGAAACAAACTTGACATATCTAGCAATGACTCATTAGAAATATACGTAGAAGGAACTACAATCATGTTAAAAAAATACGAACCTGATTGCGTATTTTGTGGAAGTTCTAAAAACGTTACTCCTTACAAAGGAAAAAATGTTTGTGAAAAATGTTTAAGCGAAATGAAAAAGTTAAAATAACAAAATTTAATTATATAATAAAAAAGCCTATCTTCATTGTAGGCTTTTTTTATTAAAATAAAATATTTTATTAATTTTTTTAATTAATTTTTATTTTTTTATTAAATTTAATTTATTTATTTTTTTATTATATTAATATTTTTCAATTTTATTGATTTATTTAAATATTAATTATTATTTATTATTTTTTTATTTATATTTATTTTAAATTATTTTTATTTATTATTTTTTTAATAATTTTTATTCCTATTTATAATAATTTATTATTTTTTAATTTTATATT
>CALXWV010000078.1 GCA_944392515.1 uncultured Clostridia bacterium | reverse complement strand
CATCAAATGCGTTCAACAGTTATTTTAGCAGGTGCAATACTAGGAAGATTTAAAGAAGTTACATTCTCATATCCTGGGGATTGCGATATTTGATTGATACATAGGACAAGTTTAAGATAAATGAGTGGATTAGAGAAGTATTATAGAAAAAAATTTGACATATTAAAAAATTTAATGTAAAAATAAAGTAAAAAATTAATATATGGAGGAAAATAATGATGAAAGAGATAATTAAAGATATAATAATTCCTATAGTAACATCATTCATAGGTGCATTTTTAGGAGGAATTACTTATAATTCATATAAATATAATAAAGGATTTAAATCTAATAAAATGACTGGAGATAATTCTAAAATGGTAAATGGAGATAATTATGAATATAAAAACAGGGAATAAAGAAATAATAGAAAAAGTTTTAAAAAATAATGAAATAGATGGACCAAATGGAAAAATGATAAATGGTGATAATACAGAGTATAATGTATTTCAAATATATAACATTTTAAATCCAGAAGTAACAACTAAGAACGAATATTCAGAATTTTATTATAAATATGTAAATAAGTTTGAGGAATTAGAAGGGTACTTTTTTTCAAATTTATTTTGGAGTTATAAAAATGATGACTATAATTTTAAAAGTATCTCATTAAAATTTGGAAAAGCTATTATAGATTGGGTAATAGGAAAGGGAGATTTCCCAATTCAATTACTAGAGCAATTTCAAAATGAACTAAAAAGAGAATTCGATATGAATGAAGATGACATTATTAAAGAAAGATGGACAGCTATGCTTGAATACTTTAAAGGGAATATTGAAAGTAGTGTAGAGTTGTATGAAAAGTTACTAATAAAAATAAAAAATGGAGATAAAATAGAATCGTATTTTAAGGATGATATATTAATTGATGGTAGAAATATAAATATACAATACAACAATCAAAATAACAAATATAAAATAAAAGATGAATTCCAGGAAGAAATCAATAAAAATAAGCATATATTAGCAAATCCAATATATGATAGAATAAAAACCAATATATATGAAGAAGCTCATAAAAATTCTTTTAGATATAAATACAAGAGTAAATACACTATTATATATTCAAATGGATTAAGGAATATATGTAATGAAATTCAAAAACTAATATATGTTACTATTTTTTATGGTTCTATAACGCATCTTAAACTTAGTAGAGAACTTTTATCTGATATAGTATATCTCTATGCAGATGCATTAGAAGATGAAGAATTATATTTATCATCTTTAAAGATGTTGCTTTTAAGTAATAATACAAAGAAATTTGAGCAACTATTTAATTCATTGAAATGTAGAACTTCGAAAATATACAGTAATGAATTTGTTAATAACTTACTAAATCAAAGAAACACTGTTATTAAGTTTTATATAGATAATTATAATTGCTTTATATATAAAATATTTGGAAAATATTTATCAGATGATGAATATCTAAAACTGGAAAATATAATGTTATCTAAAATAGAGATAAACGAAAAAATTAATATTAATAATGTTCACGATATTTTAAAAGCATTAAAATATAATATATCAAGGATAAATAATAAAGAAAGATTATTACAAATTTTTTTAAGTTATTTTGAAAATGAATATTCAAGATTTTACATTGAAGTTTCTGAAATTATGAATTTATTGGAAATAGAGCAATTAAGTGAAAATGAACTAGAAATATTTGAAAAGATATTAGAAAGAATGATAATAGAAAGAAAAAAACATAATTTAAATATAATAGATGCAATAGTAAATTATAAAAAAATAACAAAAAATAATAAATTTGATGAAGTTATATATGAAAACAGATATAATATAATAATAGATAATATAGTTGAAGATAAAGATAATTATGTTACTGTAGAAAAAATAATAGATATTATGGAAGAAAGAGCTAATCAAAGAGAAAGCAATCCTAGTATAGTAACAGGATATGCAAATGAATATATGATAGGAAGAGATTCTTTTTCAAATGAAAACTATTCTGAAGATTTGGAAAAATTAATATTAAGCCGATATATTCCACTTGCTACAAGAATTTTAACATCAAAGAATCAAACAATATATGAAAAAATAAGACACATAAAAATATTATCTAATTTAATAATGGAAAATGATACTGAAAAATATAGAAATATTTTATTGAATATAATAAATAAATTAGACTTTGAATCAATGTGTGATGATGAGTTTAGAAATTGTACAATAAAAGACTTAAATACTAATAAAATGATGTTAGAATTTCTCTTAAAAATGATATCCCAAGAAGAATTTATAGACAATTTTTGTGAAGCTATTTTTGATAATGAAGATAATATTTTAGAAGTATTAAAGTGTTTTGATTATATAAATGAAAAAATCAACTTAGAAGAAACAGAGATAGAAAATCAATTATATTATACATTCATATATTCCTACAATAAAGAATTTGATATAGACATAAAATGTAAATCATATTCAATAATGAAAATATTATTAAAAACTAAGTATTATATTAAAATGATTGATGTTAAGATAGATTTTGGACACGAAAGCGTAGAAATGTTATAATGGTTTTATACGCTTGGAAAGGAGTGTTCAA
>CALXWV010000077.1 GCA_944392515.1 uncultured Clostridia bacterium | reverse complement strand
TATTTATAAAATATTTAAGCATTTTTTTTTTTTTTTTAAAGCTAGATATAACTCCATCTCTAAGTGGTCTGATTGCTTCTATATTACTAGGCGTTCTGCCTATCATTTTTCTTGCTTCTTTTCCTACCGCTAAAACTTCCTTTGTGTCTTTATTAATTGCTACGACTGATGGTTCTCTTAATACTATACCTTTTCCTTTTACACATGCTACAACCGTAGCTGTTCCTAAGTCTATACCTATGTCAAGTCCTGAGCCTATCATATTCATCTTCCTTTCAAAATTTTAGCAAATTCCTTTTAATTATATTACATTTTTAGTAAAATAGCAAATTATTTTTAAAACTTATTTGTATTTTTAAAACTTATTTGCATTTTTTGACTTCTTAGTCAAAAAAGTAATGTAGATTTTATTCTACATTACTTTTTCCAAATTTTATTAAATTTATTACATTATTTAAGATTTTCTTTTATTCTTTTCATAGCTTCAATTGTATTTTCTCTTGTTCCAAAAGCTGTAAGTCTAAAATATCCTTCTCCACTAGGTCCAAATCCTTCTCCAGGTGTTCCTACTACATTAGCTTTAGTAAGAAGCATATCAAAGAAATCCCATGACTTCATATTGTTTGGAGTTTTAAGCCATACATAAGGTGAATTAACTCCTCCATATGCTTTTATTCCAATTTCTTTAAGTCCTTCTAATATAATTTTTGCATTTTCTTTGTAGTAATCTATGTTTTCTTTTATTTCTTTTTGACCTTCTTTTGTATAAATTGCCTCTGCTCCTCTTTGAGTTATATATGGAGTTCCATTAAATTTAGTACATTGTCTTCTATTCCATAATTTGTTTAATTCTATTTTGTTTCCATCTTCGTCATATGCATAGACTGTTTTTGGAAGTACAACATATCCACATCTAACACCTGTAAAGCCTGCTGTTTTTGAATAACTTTTAAACTCAATAGCTACATCTTTAGCGCCTTCTATTTCATATATGCTCTTAGGAATATTTTCTTCTGATATAAATGCACAGTATGCAGCATCAAACAAAATAATGCTTTTATTTGTTTTTGCATAATCAACCCAAACTTTAAGTTCTTCCTTTGTTAAAACTGTTCCTGTTGGATTGTTAGGAAAACATAAGTATATTAAATCTGGTACTTCTTTAGGAAGTTCAGGTTTAAAATTATTTTCCTCAGTCATAGGCAAATATATTAATTTTTCATATTTGCCATCTATATATTTTCCAGTTCTACCTGACATAACATTTGTATCTACATATACTGGATAAACTGGGTCTGTTACAGCCACTTTATTATTTTCTCCAAATATATCTACAATATTTCCGCAATCACATTTTGCTCCATCAGATACAAATATTTCATCAGGAGAAATTCCTAAACCTTTATATTCATTTTCTACGATTGCATTTCTTAAAAAGTCATATCCTTGTTCTGGTCCATAGCCTCTAAAAGTATCTGCCTTTCCCATCTCATCTGCTGCTTTTTTCATTGCTTCTATACAAACTTTTGGAAGTGGTCTTGTTACATCTCCAATACCTAATTTAATAACTTTTTTATCTGGGTTATTTTTCTGAAACTCTGCTACTTTTTTTGCAACTGTTGAAAAAAGGTAGCTTGCTTCAATTTTTTCAAAATTTTCATTTATCTTTACCATATTATCATTTCCTTTCTTTAGATAAAATATTTTTATTATAAACTAAACATTTTTTCATCTATTGTTCCTTCAAATACGGTTTTTGCTGGTCCTGTCATATATACATGATTATCTTCTTTATTCCATTCGATATCTAGCTTTCCTCCAAGAAGTTCAACTGTTACTGTTCTATCTGTATATCCATTAAGTATACTTGCTACAACAGATGCACAAGCACCAGTACCACAGGCTAAAGTTTCGCCTACTCCTCTTTCCCAAACTCTCATTTTTATATTGTTTTTATTTATTATTTCTATAAATTCTGCATTAACTTTATTAGGAAAATGTTCATCTTTTTCTATTAGGCTTCCTACTTTCTTTAAGTCTAATTTATCTATATTATTAGTAAAATCTACTCCATGTGGATTTCCCATTGAAACGCATGTAAGTTCTTTTAAATCATAATTTATATTAATATTTACTTTATAGAATTTAATTCCATCTTTTGATTTATATATTTTTCCATCTCTTGCTGGAATTAATTTATAATCTAATATAGGTTCTCCCATATCTACTCTTACAGTTTTTACTTTTCCATCTTCTACATTAAGACTAAGTATTTTTATTCCTGCTAGAGTTTCAATTTTTAGTGTTGTTTTATCTGTTAAGCCTTTATCATAAACATATTTTCCAACACATCTAATTCCATTTCCGCACATTTCAGCTTCAGATCCATCACTATTAAATATTTGCATTTTAAAATCTGCTATTTTACTTTCTTCAATAAGTATTAAGCCATCAGAGCCAACTCCAAAATGTCTGCGACTTAAAATCTTTGCTAATTCTGTTTTGTTCTTTAGTTCACGCTTTGTACAATCTATATATACATAGTCGTTTCCTATTCCTTCCATTTTCGTAAATTTAATCATAAAATCACCTCATATAGGTATTAATATTCATAGAACTATAATTATATTTCTATTCATTCATAGATTTTATACTGTTATTTAAATTTTGTCAATCTATAGCAAAAAAATAGTAGAATAACTTTTAATTATTCTACTATTTTTTATATATTATCTATCATCTTGGTCACTATGACC
>CALXWV010000076.1 GCA_944392515.1 uncultured Clostridia bacterium | reverse complement strand
CTTTGGACTTTTAATATTAATTTCTGATATACCTTTTACAACCCAAAATGAAACATATATTATATTAAGAACATCAAGAATAAAATGGGTATTGGGAAAAATGCTATATTTATTAGTAATGTGTGCTTTTTATTATTTAGTATTGCTTATTGTAAGTATAGTATTTTCAACAGGCTTATTTAATATAGGAAATGAATGGGGAGAACCACTTTATGCTTTAGCAAAAGATGAAAACTTAATATATTCAGAACAATATGATGTGTATTTTGGATATAACTATATTTTAGCAGAACTTACACCTGTATCAGCAACACTAATATCTATTGGTTTAGATATTTCTTATGGATTTATAATGAGTTTATTTACTTTTTTAATGAATTTATTATTCCCTATAATATTAGGATATATCTTTTCTATGCTAATGCACATTTTAAATTATATTTTAGTATTTGTATTTACTACATTTAATTTTATAAAATACTCTATTTTAGGAAATAATTTATTGATTTATCATAATTTTAACACCTATGAAAAAGGACATTTCTTTTTAACATTAAATCAATCATATTTACTAAATATAGCAATTATAATGATTTTTGCTTTTTTAATCGTAATTGCATCAAAAAAATATGATTTTAAAACAGTTGTAAATAGTAAAGAGTAAGAAAGAAAAGAGGTTTTTATGGAAAATTATATAACAATAGAAAATGTATCTAAATCATTTAAAGATAATAAGGTAATTGATAATATAAATGTGTCATTTAAAAAAGGAAAAATACATGGGATTATTGGGAGAAATGGATCTGGAAAAACTGTTTTAATTAAAATGATATGTGGTTTACTGTATCCAGATGAAGGAAGAATAACTGTAGATAATAAAATTATAGGACAAGACATAGATTTTCCTGAAAGTTTAGGGGCAATTATAGAAGCACCTGGATTTTTACCTTATGTTAATGGTTATAAAAATTTGGAATATTTGGCTTCTTTAAAAGGGAAAATTGGAAAGAAAGAGATAGAAGAATCAATAAGAATAGTTGGATTAAATCCAAATGATAAAAAGTACTTTTCAAAATATTCTTTAGGAATGAAACAAAGATTAGGGTTAGCACAAGCAATAATGGAAAATCCAGAACTTTTAATATTGGATGAACCAATGAATGGACTTGACAAAGAAGGAGTAAAAGAAATCAGAGATATATTGCTTTCATTAAAAGAAAATGGGAAAACAATTTTAATTGTATCTCATAATTCAGATGATATAGATATATTATGCGATACAGTACACGAAATAGATAAAGGAGTTATGAGCAAAGTTAGATAAATCAAAATATAGCAACAATTTATAATAATTGGAGGAGATACTTATGATAAAAAAAGTTATATCAATAATATTAATATTTATACTAATTTATATTATGACAGTTCCATCAATAGCATCAAATATATCTGAATTACAAGAAAAAAAAGAGCAAGCAGAAAATAAAAAAGATGAGGTTACGGAAGAAAAAGAATCTGTATTAGATGAAATAAGTGAATTAAGTGAACAAATATCAAAATATGAAGATGAAATCGAGAAATTAAATGAAAAAATAAAGGCATTAGGTGATTCAATATCTGAAAAAGAAAATGAGATAGAAAGATTAGAAAAAGAAACAAAAGAACGAGAAGATTTACTTATCAAAAGGTTAGTGGCAATGTATGAAAGAGGACAAACTACATATTTAGATGTATTATTATCTTCAGAAGATATAACATCATTCTTATCGAACTATTATAGGATAGAAGAAATTGCAGAAGCAGACCAATATGTTATAGATTCAATTATAGAAAAGCAGAATGAAAGTGAAAATGTAAAACAAGGAATAGAACAAGAACGAAATGAAATAAATATAGCAAAAGAAGAAGTAGAAAATAAAAATGCTCAATTAGAAATTGTAAAGCAAACCAAAGAGGCAAAAGTAGATAATTTATCAAAAGAAGAAAAAGAGTTACAAAAAACGATAGATGAATTTGAAGAAGCAATAGAAAAAGCACAAAAGGAAATACAACAAGAAACAGAAAATGTAGTAAATTCTGGTGGGGGATATGACGGAACATTTGAAGGTCTATTTTCGTGGCCTTTGGATTATTCACACAATATAATTACTTCTATCTATGGTCATAGAGATGCTCCTACTATTGGTGCATCCGAAAATCACGGAGCAGTTGACATAGGTGTAAGCTATGTATCGCTTTATGCCCCAGCAGATGGAAAAGTAATAATTGCAAGATGGCTATCTGGATATGGAAATTATATAATGATAGATCATGGAAATGGTTATTATACAGGATTCGGACATTTGTCTGGATACAATGTTAGTCAAGGACAAACTGTAACAAGAGGGCAGAAGATTGCAACATCAGGAGATACTGGAATTACGACTGGACCTCATTTGCATTATGAGGTTTATATTGGAGGAACAGATAACTCATATAGGGTTGATCCATTACAATATACAAGTCATCCAAATTTGATTTACTATTAATTTATATAAAATTAAGATCAGTTTTTATAACTGGTCTTTTTTTACACAAAAATAGAAAAATATAAAAATATTTGCTATAATTAAGGCAAAAAAGCAAAAATGTTAAGTACAGTTGACAAAGTTCCAAGCCTAATTGGTGGTATGCAACTGAAATTTACAGTATAATCAGGTTAAGAAAATTTGAAAGGAGATTATAAAATGACTTTTGGGGAGAGATTATTAGAATATAGGAATTGTAAAGGTTTAAGCCAA
>CALXWV010000075.1 GCA_944392515.1 uncultured Clostridia bacterium | reverse complement strand
TAAAGACATCAGAAGAAATAGAAAAAATAGTGCAAGTATGTGAGGCACATAACATAGAACTAACAGGAAGTGTATTTAATCAGTCAGCAGAAGAAATAGAAAGAATAGTAGAAGTATGCAAAAAACATAACATAAAACTAATAGGAAGTGTATTTTTAAAGTCAGCAAAACAAATAAAGGAAAATATAGAATATATTAAAGATAATTATGGTGAAGAATTTTTAAAACCACTAATAATATCCAAAAATATAAAAACATTAAAGGAAACATTACCATATTTGCAAGAAAAAGGAGTATTAACAATTTTAAAAGATAGTGCATCAATATTATCTCTAAAATTAAGTGAGATACAGGATAGAGAAGCATTTATTAAAAAAATAGGAGAATCAATAGTAAGACCAGATGGAAAGGCATTTAATTCTATATTTGGATTATCCAGAAAAAAATATGAGGAAAGAAAAAAACAAAATACTTTAAGTGCAAATGACATTGGAAAAGCATCATATTTATCAAAAGTAGAAGAATGTGACAAAGCAGATGAAGTAATAGGGGCATTGGTTAGAGAAAACGAGCGAGTAAAGGGTAATAATATAGAAAAGGACTAGTATAGGAGTAAATACAAATGGGAATAACATCAAATTATAAAAATGCATTTGCAGAGGTATATGAGATTTTAAACTTGTTAGATAAAGAAGAATATAAGAAGATACCACAAAATGTAATTAATGTAATTGAAACAAATAGAAATGGTGAGTATAATTATCATATAAACAATGAAATAGAATTGTGTAAACAGCCAATGCTTCCAGAAACGAAAGCAATTTTATATAATATATTTCGAGATTATTTATCAACACAAAATCAAAGACAAAAAATAATAGAAATGCAAAATATTGAAAGAGAAAAATTAGAAGAGACGAAAAGAACGAGATATAATTCCAAGGATATATTTAAAGGAAGAGAAGAAAATACAAATAAAATGTATAATATTGATACAAAAATATGTAATCAAATTATTATTGAAAAAAAAGAAAGTTTTATAAAGCAACTAATTAGAAAATTAAAGAACATATTTAAATAATATGCAGTTACATATTTTAGCCGAAAAATGAGTAATCTCTTATAACTGTAGGAAAATGTTAATTATTTATATGCCTACAAAGCAACCAATTTGACGAATTGAAATAGGTGCTAAAAGCTTTATTATAAACATTTAGACCAGTAGTGACAAGGTACACAATTATGTGTGGTTAAATAGGAAGAGTTGCGAGGAAGATAGATATTCAAAACAAATTAAGAAGGATAAAGAAAATATATGATATGAAATATAATAAATTTGATAAGACAATAAAAATTTATTTTATAGATAATTATAATGAAGAAATTAAGGATGGAGATTTAGTTTGTACAGATTTAATTTATTATTCCAAAGATTAAAAAAAGAAATAGGATGTAGTTATAAATAGTAATTTGTCTTGCAGGTTAAAATATATTTATGAATTTAATGAAAGTTGTAGACAAGATTTAAATAATATTGTAAAATAATAACATAGGAAATGAGAATAAGCAGATGTGGTTTGCCTCCTACATAAGAGGAGGTGAGGCGTATGGTAGAAATAAAAGCATTATTATTAATAATAAAAATACTTTTTACTGGTCTAGTATCAGTAACTATCATTACGTTTGCCTTAATTATTGCATTAGTAGTAATTATTAGCAAACAAAAATAACCAATAAAAAACACATCTGTTACTTGACGGTAAGATGTGTTTTCACAAATTACTGGCAAACCACTTTGTGGTTTCTCCATTTCCTATATTTATTATAATCTATTTATAAGTAAAAAGTCAAGAAATAAGATAAAGTTTTGTGAAATAGTTATAGAAATATTAGTGGTAATCATTTAGACAACTTACAATAAGTGAGGAAGGTAATATTAAAGTTATCTGTCTTATTTAAATATAGAACGAAATGAAAATATAAATTTAAAAATGAAAAAAGATTGAATGGGTTCAGAACAGTTATATACACTAAATTTAATTTGTGATTTATTTTTATAATATTATTTCCCATTTTTAAAAAAAACTTGTTTTTGGGAAATAAAAATGCTATAATACTTTTAGAGGTGATATAATGAAAATAATAGAAAGGGATTATTTAAATAAATTAATAGGTGTTATTGGAACACCTGATATAAAAATAATAACTGGAGTTAGACGTAGTGGTAAATCAAAACTTTTGTCTCAATTTAAAGAATATATAAGAAAACATATAGAAAATTATAATATAATAGATATAAATTTTAATGAATTAAAATATGAGAATTTAAAAGAATATCATGCTTTAAATGATTATGTTGAATCTAAATATATAGCTAAAAAGAAAAACTTTGTTTTAATAGATGAAGTTCAAATGTGTGAAGGATTTGAAAAAGTTATAAATAGTTTTCATGCATCTGAAAAATATGACATCTATATAACAGGTTCAAATGCTTTTTTATTAAGTAGTGATTTAGCAACATTATTTACAGGTAGAACTTTTGAAATAGAAATATTTCCATTTTCTTTCAAAGAATTTATAAAATATTACAATTATACTGATTTGGATGATGCGTTTAAAAAGTATATATTAAATGGAGGAATGGCTGGTTCTTATTTATATGAAAATGAAACGGATAAATATAAATATATATTAGATGTATATAAAACATTAATAGTGCGTGACATTAATGAAAAATATAAAATAAGAAATGAAGATTTATTAGATAGTTTGACAAACTTTATGATGGATAAT
>CALXWV010000074.1 GCA_944392515.1 uncultured Clostridia bacterium | reverse complement strand
TAATATATCAAAATTTAAAAGAAAGGGATTAATCAATTAAATAGATTAATATTTCTATATAATTGATTATACGAGAAGAAAGATGATTTACATTACTGGAGATACACACGCTGATTTTTCAAGATTTAATGAAGAAAAATTTCAAATACAAAATCAAATGAGCAAAAATGATTATATAATTATTTGTGGTGACTTTGGAGGAGTATGGAACTATCTAGTAGAAAGTAAATATGAAAAGTATTGGTTAGATTGGTTAAATGAAAAAAAATTTACTACATTATTTGTAGACGGGAATCACGAAAATTTTACAAGGTTATATAATTATCCCGTTGAAGAATGGCAGGGCGGAAAAGTACATAAAATTAGAGATTCAGTATTACATTTAATGCGTGGTGAAATATTTGATATAGATAACACAAAGATCTTTGCATTTGGTGGAGCAAAATCACATGACATCCAAGATGGTATAGTTAATTTAGATGAAGAAGAAAGAATATATAGGCTTCGTAAAACAGGAGCATATTTTAGAATTAGAGATTATTCATGGTGGGATTTGGAACTTCCTACGGATGAAGAAATGAAAAATGGAATAAATAATCTTGAAAAGGTAAATTATAAAGTCGACTATATAATTTCACATTGTTGTCCAACAGGAATACAATCTTTATTGGGAGTTGGAAGATTAAAAAAGGATTATCTAACGGATTATTTACAAGAAATATCGGAAAAATGTGAATTTGAAAAATGGTATTTTGGACATTATCATGAAAATATACAAGTTAATTCTCAATTTACTTGCGTCTATGAAGATATAGTGCCACTAAAATTTAAAAGTATTTTTGGAAAAGGTTAGAAATTATCAAAAAATAGTTGTATAATAAATGTATTCATAAACTAAAAAGTAGGTGCAAAATATGTATAAAGAATTAAAACCAATGTTAACACCTTCTGAACTTATAGAACATCTTGATAAAAAAGGTGTTAAGTTTGAACTAATAGACAAAGAAGATGCTAAAAAATATTTAGAAGAAAACAATAATTATTTTAAGCTTGTATCATATAGAAAAAATTTTCCTAAGTATGAAAATGGAGAAAATGCTGGAAAATATATTGATTTGGATTTTAAGATGTTAGTAGATTTATCAATAATTGATATGAGGCTCAGAAAAACTATGTTAAACATAGTGTTAGATTTAGAGCACTATGCTAAAGTTAAATTATTATCAAAGATAGAAAATACTTCTAAAGATGGATATACAATAGTAGAAGAATATATCCAAGATTTAAAGAATAAAGATGAATATGATTATTTAGGAAAAGAATTAGAAAAAAATAAAAGTGGAACATATTGTGGTGATTTGGTGACAAAGTATGATGGAGAATATCCTATTTGGGTGTTTGTGGAAATAATTCCTTTTGGAAGACTTATTAAATTTTATAGATTTGTTGCTAATAAATTACAGGATAGAAAAATGATTGATGAGTCATATATGTTAATGGATGTTAGAGAATTAAGAAATGCCTGTGCACATAATAATTGTATAATTAATGATTTAAAAGCAAATACTTCAAGATATACTGCAAGTTATAGAGTGCTTAATGAAGTAGCTAAAATAGGAATTTCGAAAAAGATAAGGGATAATAAATTGTCTAATACTCGAATAAAGCAAATAGTAACATTATTATATTTAAATAAAAATATAGTTACTAGTGAAGGAATTTTGAAATATCAAGCTAAAATATTGCATGAGTTAAAGGATAGAATAGAACATCATATAGATTATTATAATACAAATCAACTTGTACAGACAAATTTGAATTTTTTGAATAAAATTATTGACAATTGGTATAATAATAACATATAATATATATTATAGAGAAAAAGGAAATCTTTTGCGGAGCTATGTTCATATAGAGCGTGGCTCTATTTTTCTTATATTAGCATTTTATAATAAAATATTCATAAATATAGATAGTTACAAATTAAACACAAAATTAAAAATTGTGTTAAATTTGTTAATTTTTTTATTTTGAAAAAAGTACATAAAAATCCAAAGTTTTTTCAAAATTTTGAAAAAACTTTGGATTAATTTTAATTATTGATCAATACAACCACTAATTAATTCAATTCCATCACAAAATCCATTTCTATAGTACTTTTCAACCCAATAAGTAATATAATCTGTAAAATTTGAATCTAGTAAAGAAAGTTGCTTCTTTACAAAATTTCTATTTTTTTTAGGAATACTATTTAAAATCTTTTGAGAGATTTCATCAAAATTAATAGTATGTTTTCTATCTTCTTTAGTTAAATATCCTAATAAAGTTTCTTCTCTATAACTTAACCATTCTCTTAAAATATCATTATTTACTTTTCTAAAATTACTCATAATTTCCTCCATTAATTAAAAAAATCTGTAAGCGATTTTAAAATTATATCCATATAAAATTTGGGGACACATTGGGGACAAAAGTTCACAAAATTTACTTAAAATCACTTAAAAACACATAACTTATAAATCAATAAAAACATTGATATATAAGCAAAAACTATCAATTTCAATAAAATTCAAAAATCACTAATAATACTCTCATAACCCGAAGGTCGTAAGTTCGAGTCTTACCCCCGCAACCAAAGAACATGTCACTAGAACTGTAACGGTTTTAGTGATTTTTTGTTGCTTGAAAATTGGTTGCAATAATGATTAAAAACAGCGATATTATGTAGAATTGGGTAAAAATTGGGTAAAATAACCACCTCAAATGCCCGAAATTCTAATAAAAATTCAATAAA
>CALXWV010000073.1 GCA_944392515.1 uncultured Clostridia bacterium | reverse complement strand
TTAAGAGAACAATTATTTGTTAGTTGGGACATTTTCTCATTTCATTACTTAAGACATTATCACATTTCATTCATATTCATTATTATTAAAAAAATAAAAATATTGAACTTAATAAAAAAAAGTATTATAATTTTATAGAGGTGATATTTATGAATTTAACAGATGATCAAAAAAAATTTGTATTAAGTCATTTACGTAGACCTGAAAATGACTTAGCTATATCTAATATTGTTGAAGAAATTGCTTTAGAAGCTAATAAATCAGGATTAGATATCGATTCTGATTATGCTCAATCAACAGCTTTACTCATGAATATTGGTGAAACTCATCCAGATATATCATATATTTATGCTAGTGATTATAGTTGGAAAGACCACCCAGAAGCTAAACAACTTAATGCAAGACATGGAAAATATTCTGTTCAAATGGCTTTGGACAAAGGAATTTCACTTACAGAAGAGCAAAAGCAAATAATATCTGGTCATTCACAAAACATTTATCCAAATGATTTAGCTCTAATTATTAAATCAGCAGAAATTTGCCGTGCTACAGAAAGTCCACGATGGTCAAGAGGGATAAGAAAAGAGCCGGCAAAATCTTGGGGTGAAGTATCAAGTATTCTTGATGAAGAAGGTATTTCTTCTAAATTAATTCAGATAGTTGCTAATTCTTATGGAAAATTAAGATTTAATAAAAATGTTGAAATTACGCAGGATTCTTCAGAATTAGAACATTAAAATAAAGCAGAGATTTTAGCTTTGCTATATTTTTGGTATATAATATTTTTTTATTTAGATTCTTATATTATTATAAAATGCAATAATGAGACAGGGGTTACCCTCCTATCTCATTATTGTTTTCATATTTAAAGACAGTTGTCTCTAAAAAACAAGGACTTAATCACGTTTTGACTTAATAGCTTCAATCACTTTTTTCAGATGACCATTTACATCCATAGGAAATACGCCAGTCCAACCATAAAGTATATTATATAGTTTCTGCGTAGGAGCACCGTTTTTATAATGCTCTTTCAGTACTTTCCAAACTTCTTCGTCATTAATAATTTTATTAATCCAACGAGCATTTTGAAATGAAACTAATACTTTTATAGCATTTTCTATAGATACATATCCATCTGCATTTTTCTTCCAATTGTAATAGACTTTCGCTAGGCAAATATTTGTCTTAAAGAGGATTTCATAATTTGTTGTTTCTATATTAGATTTATTATGTGGAGAACATAATAAATCTAATACTTGGAGTAAATACGTTTCTGCTGTTGAATATCTTCCTGCTTGTGCATGATAATTACATGCTATCATAATGTTAGCCCGAATATCTTTTTTGTTTAGACTAAGAGCTTTTTCATAATACATATGTGAAGCACTGTAATTTCCACCAATAAACTCAAAATAATCTCCCATCATTGTGAAATATTTACTAGCAAATTTGTCATTTAAGACATTACCATATAATTCTTCGATAATATGATATAGATATTCTCGTATTTCAAATTCTTTACCTCTGCAAAGATTAGAGTTATATATAGCCAAATGCCAATTTCCTACAAAATTTTTATCAATACTTATTAGCTTTTTTAAAAGAGAAATAATTGAAGCATAGTCTGGATTGATATTTAGTGTAACATCAGTATAGAAATATTGGGTAGCCCTCATTAATTTATGATAGATAATTGCGGCATAAGTATAAGCATAAAGGGTGTAAACTGTTCTAAGAGATTTACTTACAGTTTGCAATTCATTAAAAAAATTAGCAAATCCCTTAATGCAAAACTCCCAAAATTCAGTTGGATGCACATAACTATTATTACGGCGATTGCAATTATCATCCATTCCAGCTAGAGATAAGCTAGTCAAAGATTGCAAGCATACAAAGATGTTATGCTTAACATATGAGTTAATGACAATTTTTACATCTTCTTGCTTTTCGGTATCTCCATACCATAATTGCTCCACCAACTTTTCCAAAACTCTTTTTTTAAGTTCTTCCTTACTCTCTACATTTTCATAAATTTTATCAATTTTTCGTGATTTTTTAGAAAATGCACTTACTGAATACTCTTGAGAATCTTTTATTTCGGAAAAATAGTAATCTATAGCGATTACATTCTTTGCTCTACTATAGTATACTGCACTAATGTATGCATTATCATCATTGAAAAAACAAGGCTTAAGATTGAGCCATATATCTAAATCATAGTCTGAACCTGCTATATTTAAAGTCTCTTTAAATTCTTCGTATGTTTGAAATGGCTCCTCTAAAATTTGAAAACCAATAAACTCTAAAAAAGTCTTAATATACTCTTTTTCGGAAAGAGATTCAGGATAGTATATAAGCCGTATAGTTTGAATATTAGCCATTTTCTTCTCTCCTTTTTGAAGTCACGTGTTCAAAATTGTTACTTGTATTATTTTTAGTTTATAATACCCCTTGTTTATAAAATTTATATATTAAATATAGCATATTTTATCCGATATTTCAACCCAATGATATACATAATATATGTTTCTTATTGTTATACTTTTTAAATAAATATGTATAAAAAATAAAAAAAATTATACATATTTTCAAAACATGTATAATTTTTTGCTTTTTCTATATTCATTTTTTGTTTACTCAGTTAAAAAGTTCATAATTAGGTCTATCATTACATCTTTTTCTTTTGGATTAGATTCAGCTACAAGTAACGTTAATGCTGTTAATGTATGATTATCTATAACTTTTCCATTTTCATTATATAATATTCCATAAAATTTTAGAAAATATATAAATAATGTTGCTGCTATTCTTTTATTTCCATC
>CALXWV010000072.1 GCA_944392515.1 uncultured Clostridia bacterium | reverse complement strand
CAAAATCTTATAAAAAGAGGTAAAAAAGTTGAAATTAGGCAAAATCAAAAAGAAGTATTAAATATTGAAGATATAAAGCGATTAGAAAAAATTGATTCAAATATATTAGTAGATTTTAGATTTTTAATTAACTCCTCTTATGTTGGAGATAATGTTGATACAAGTTATGATGCTAAAACATATTTGCAAATTTATGATAAATTTAATTTTCTTTCGCAAGTCGCTAAGGAGCACTTTAAAACTCAGGATGAGCAATATTTTTTTGTTGTAAGTCAACTAAATGATTATATATCTTGTGATGATAGCGATTTAGAAAACTTAGAATTATCAAGTCTTAAAGGTGCATTTATGTATAGAAAAACTGTATGTATTGGCTTTTCTTTAGCATTACAAAGAGTTTGCACACAATTAAATATACCTTGTGTAATTATGGCTGGTAGTAATAAATCTACAAATCTACCAAATCATGCTTGGAATAAAGTTTGCTTAAATGGAATATGGTATAATGCTGAAATTACTTGGCTTAATACACAAGGCAATATTGATCAGCTTCTAGCAAGCGATAAAGACTTTCAATATCATGAAGCAAAAGCTCCAATAGAAGAGCATAAATGTACAGTTGATTACCCACAAGATAAAATTAGCCAATTATATTCAAAAATGTCTGTGTATAAAAATGTACTGGAAGAGTATGATAAAGGAGTAAGAAAAATTGCAGTATTACCTATAAAAACTGATAAATTAAAATCATCAAAAAGAGAAAATATAATTATAAGAGACAAAGAAAATGATGTAGATAAAGATTTAATGAGTAAAGAATAATATATAAATTATTAATCGTAATTGAAATCTATGAAATAAAATCCCACTAGTTAAAGTAGAGGGATTTTATTATTTTTTAAATATATTAGAGATTTTTGTATATATATCATACCAACTATAACATCTTATAATATTTGTTCCTTGGCATATTTTATTGTATTTGGAATCAAAGCATACAACAGGTATATATTTAGATATTTTATTAATATTATCAACTTTATCTTCAATCATTAAATCTACATTAGCTTTTTTGCAAATATCTAACTTGTCTTCGGGAGAGAAAATGATTTTATCATAATAAATATTGTTGCTCTTAAGCCAATCTATAACTGTTTTTCTCATTTCTATACCTTTTTCATCATTTCTATTAGTAAGGTATCTGGCAGTTATAATATATATTTGAAAGCCATCATCATGAAGTTTATTTGTTACTTCATCAGCATATTTTCTTGCAGGTTCTTTAACATATAAAGGTAAATATATAGACCAAAATTTGTCATCAATTTTAGAATTTATATTAAAAATATCAATTGTGTCATAAGCATTTGCATCTGTAATACTTTTGTTAAAGTTTTCAGACATAAATTTACTTCCACAATCAAGTTGAAATTCTTCTAAATTAGTTAGTACACCGTCAATATCTATTCCTATAATCATTGCAATTACTCCTTCTAATAAACTTATTTGAAAATTATTTTAGCATATCATATTTTATTTTACAACACAGTTTAAAAATTTAATAAACTTATATATTGTAATAATTAAAATATATGATATAATTCATATGATTAATTAATAAATATGAAATGTTTAATATACAAAAGAATGATTATAAAAAATATTAGGAGATGTAACAAATGAAAGTAATAGCAAAATACCAAAACAAAAGAGAAGAAGTAAAAGCTAAAAAACAAAATGCTAAAATTTATCCTATATATAAAATGTTTTCTTGGGATTTATTGTTTTTTTATTCAATACAATATTTGTTTTTAACAACTACAAAAGGTATAAATGCTAGTGATATCTTAAAAGTAGATGCTTTTTATCCTTTGTTCATAATTATAATGCAATTACCATCTGCAATATGTTCTGAATTTCTCGGAAGAAAGAAAAGTATTGTAATTGGTAATCTATTTATGATGTTTTATATTATTTCTCTAATGGCCATTCCTGGAATTTTGGGCTTAATTATTGCAAATTTAATTTATGCTTTTGGATATAGTCTTAAAGCTGTTCAAGAAACTAATTTGTTATATGATTCAACAGCAACAAGGGGAGGAGAGGGGCTTTATCCTAAAATTAATGGAAAAGGAGCTACTGGGTATTATGTTTTAGATGGAATAGCTTCACTTGTTTCTGGATATTTATTTGTAATAAATGGATATTTACCAATGTTTATATGCTTAATTTTCATACTAATTTCAACTTTAATAGCTACTAGATTTAACGATATATATGTAAATAAGTTTGAAGAAAATGATATTTCAAATAAAATTAAGGATTATAAATCAGATTTCAAAATTTCTATTAGAAATATTATTAACTCTAAAAGATTAAAAGCTTTATTAATTTTTATGGGATTATTTAATGGTTTATTAAGCATAATGGGTACATATAAAGGAAATATTTTAACTGAACTTGCAGTTAATCCTGAAACTTTCTCAATTATAAATGCTGTCCTAACACTTATTTCAGGCATTGCAAGCACATTCCAAGATAAAATACATAAAAAATTTAGAAATAAAACTTTTTCAGTTTTATCTTTAACTTTTTCTTTTAGCATAATATTGATTGGATTTTTATTATTGAGTAATTTGCAAAATATATTACCAGTAGTTTTGATTTTATTTGCTGTAAGAAGTATAACAATGTCAAACTATTATATACTTTCTGAAAGATATTCTAAAAACTTTACTACTCCTAAAACCAGAGCTAGAGTTTCTTTTGCAACTGAGTTTTTAACAAATATCATAGAAGCTATTTCTTTGTTTTTAGCTGGAGTATTATTAGATAATGTAAATATAAATTATGCTACTTTAATTATAGGACTAGTATTTACTATGCTTTTAGTATGGTCATTAGATTATATGAGAAAGAGGGTAGGATTAAAACCAGATGAATATGACAAAAAAGATATCGAATTAGAATAA
>CALXWV010000071.1 GCA_944392515.1 uncultured Clostridia bacterium | reverse complement strand
TTTATCAAATATATGTCTTACATCTGCTGCGGTTCTGTTTTTGTTGTCTGTACTTGCTTCTACTATTACAGCAACACCATTTATGCCATATCCTTCATATGTAATTTCTTCGTAATTTTTATTACTTCCTTCACCAGATGCTTTTTTAATTGCATTATTTATTGTATCATTTGGCATATTGTTTGATTTACATTTTGCTATTACATCTTTTAGTTTAGAGTTACTAGTCGGATCAGGTCCACCTGCTTTAACTGCTAGTAAAATTTCTCTTCCTAATTTTGTAAATACTTTTCCTCTTGCTGCATCAGCTTTTCCTTTTTTGGCTTGTATGTTATGCCATTTACTATGTCCTGACATGACTAATTCCTCCTTTTAAAAATCTTCCATTCTCTATTGTAACATATTTTTTCAGTTTTGTGTAGTACTTTTTAACAATATTTTAACCTTCTTTTTTATCTTCATCATTTATTAAATCATATCTTTTAAATATTGTTATTATCATACTATAAACTAATTTTTTCCCTAATAATTCTCTAAATTTTGTTGTTTTCATTTTTCCATCATTTCTTAGAGTTTCTAATTCTTTGCCGAGCTTTTCATACTCATTTAGTATATCTTTTAGTGCTCTTTCAAATCCTTCTAATCTTTTTTCTTTTATATTTTCTTCTTTCATAAAGCTTTGCCTTTCTAAGCTAATCTATTTTAATACTAATGCTTTTTTAGGACAAAAATTTGAACATTTTCCACTCGATATTAAATATTTATCTTTTATAGATTTATAAGTTCATATTCTTTATTTCCAAAGCCTAATTCTGCTGCTGCATCTGCCATTGATTCTAAGAATAGATCTTGCTCTGGTAAGTTATCCCATAATGTATATTGGTCTTTAGTTTTTCCTGCTGAATGAATCCAAGCTTTTCCTTCTGATGAAGCACATCCTATAGACAATTTAATTTGATATTTAATTTATCATAAACCTTAATCATTGCTTCTGGAGTAATTGCTTTTATAAAATAAACTTTTGATTTTTCCATAATTAATCACCTTCATAAAAATATTTTTATATAAAAAAGACCTATATAAAATAAGTCTTTTTTCATTTTATTATTCAACATCTTTTTTCCATAGAGAATGTTTGTTGCAATAAGCATATAATGTTGAACCTGGGATATAGTGAAACTTAGTTTCAGCTACTTCTCCTGGTTTAAAGTATTTTGTGCATTCTTGTTTGTCTGATACCATGCTTATCCATTCAATGTAATGATCTTCTTCCATTACATGATTTACTTTGACAATAATTTTGTCTCCATCTACTTTGTATTCTGGAACATGTTTTTCTACTGCTGCATCAACTGAATTAGGCATAACCACATTCATTTGTTCTCCGCAACATCTTATTCCACATTCATCACTATGGCAATCTTTAATTACTTTTACCATAGCTCCACAGCTTTTACATTTTCTTAAAATTAATTCTCTAGCCATTATTTCTTAGTTGGATTTCCAACTTTCCTCTTTTCTATTGTATTTAGGTTTTTTAGATTTACCTATAAACTTATTATTGTAGAACAATAAAATTATTCTTCTACTTTTCTGAACATATCTTTTCCAACTCCACAAAGTGGGCATGTCCAATCATCTGGTAAGTCTTCAAACTTAACTCCTTCTTTTTCTTCATCATAAATATATCCACATGCTATACATTCATATTTAGCCATAATTTTTACCTCCTTATAAATTTTATATTTGCATTCTATCATAAATAGGTTACTTTGTAAACTTATTTATTAGAAATTTCTTCTTCTAACTTTTTCATCTCTATTCTTGACTCATCATTTAATCTTGTTTTTATAGTAACTATTGGTTCTATTATTTCTATATTCTTCATCTTAGAAAATTCTTCTTTTATTATTTTAGCAGCATTTGGTGCCCATGAACCATTTTCTATAATTCCTACTTTTCTATTTTGATAATTTTTCTCTTTTAGCAAATGCAAAAAAGAATTCATTGCTGGAAAAATATTCATATTATATGTTACGCATGCTATACATAACTTAGAATACTTAAATGCTTCTGGAACTATGTCTGAAGCAGGCACTCTTGCTACATCTACTAATTTTACATTGTTTCCTTTTTCTTTTAAATCTTTTGCAAACTCTTTTGCAGCTTCATAAGTATTTCCGTGTAATGAGCCACATACAATAAGTATTCCTTCTTCTTCTGGTTCACATTTGCTCCATTTATCATATAGGTTAATGTAATAACTTAAATTATCTTTTAATATAGGTCCATGTAGTGGGCATATTGTATTTATTTCTAAGCCAGATGCTTTTTTAAGCACATTTTGTACTTGCATACCATATTTTCCAACAATATTTACAAAATATCTTCTTGATTCATCTATCCATGGTTCATCAGCATCAAAAACTCCAAATTTTCCAAATGCATCTGCTGAAAATAGTATTTTTTCTGTTTCTTCATAAGTTAGCATAACTTCAGGCCAATGTACCATAGGTGCCATTATAAATTTTAAAGTATGTTTTCCTAAGTTAATCGTATCTCCTTCTTTTACAACTACTTTTTTATTTTCGATATTTCCATCTACAAATTGAGAAAACATATTAAATACTTTCTCATTTGAAATTATTTTAATATTTGGATATTTTGTAAGTAACTTTCCTATACTTCCTGAGTGGTCAGGCTCTAGGTGAGATATTACTAAGTAATCAGGATTTATACCCTCTAGTGCTTTTTCTAAATTTTCAAGCCATTCATCTGCCTTTCTTTTATCTACAGTATCCATTATTACTGTTTTCTCATCCTTTATTAAATAAGAATTATATGCTATTCCATTTTTTAATGAATATTGATTTTCAAATAAATCTAAGTCTTTGTCATCTACACCAATATATTTTATGTCTTCTGATATATATTTATTACTCATAATTCTCCTAACACTTTCTCATATTATAAATCTATATTTTTAACTTTATACTTATTGCTTTTTTACAAATAAATTACATTTACAAATTTGCTTTTCAACAAATTCATCACATGGACATAATGTTGTATCATCTGAATTCAATCTGCATGGGCAATGTCCATCTTTTCTATATATGCCTTCTAATATTTTTCTTACATATTCTTTATCTGGATTTAATTCATATCCTTTCATATTATTCACTTCCTCGTATAATATGTTTATAAGGTTTATTTAATATAAATTTTATAAACATATTCTTTCTTTTATATTTTAAATAAC
>CALXWV010000070.1 GCA_944392515.1 uncultured Clostridia bacterium | reverse complement strand
AAGTTTTAATCCTTCTACATCTGCATCTGGATGCTCATAGAATAGCCACATACCTTTTGCAGCATCTATTGGGCTTCCTCCACCTACTGCAATAATTACATCAGGCTTGAATTCATTCATCATTTGAACTCCTCTATTTATTGTGTCAAATGATGGGTCTGATTCTACATCTGAGAATATCTCAGAATGTACATATTGTTGTCTTTTTCTTAAGTGATATAATATTTTGTCTATATACCCTAATTGTACCATTGATGGGTCTGTTACTATAAATGCTCTTGTTATTTCTGGCATTTTCTCTAAATATCCTATTGAGCCAGCTTCAAAATATATCTTTTCTGGAACTTTAAACCATTGCATATTAACCCTCCTATCTGCAACTCTTTTTATATTTATCAAATTCACGCTTGATACATTTGCTGTTGTTGAGTTTCCACCAAATGTACCACATCCAAGTGTAAGTGATGGCATATTTGTATTGTATATATCACCAATTGCGCCATGAGTTGATGGAGAATTAACAATTATTCTTCCTACTTTAACTTTTTCTGAGAATTTTAGTATTGTTTCTTTGTCCTCTGAATGAATTACTGCTGAATGTCCAAGTCCTCCAAATTCAATTAGCTTTTCTGCTAAATCTATTCCCTCATCTGCATTTTCTACTACATAATATGCTAGAACTGGGCTTAGCTTTTCCTTAGAAAATGGATACTCAATTCCAACACCATTTCCTTTTAATACTAATACTTTTGTATCTTCTGGAACTTCTATTCCAGCTTGTGATGCTATCTTGTATGGGCTTTGTCCAACTATTGCAGAATTTAAAGCTCCATCCTTTTCTTTAATAAACATTGTATCTCTTAATTTTTGTGTCTCATCTTCAGATAAGAAATAACATCCTGCCTCTTTCATCAATCTTTCAAATTCATCTTTTATATCTTTATCAACAATAACTGATTGCTTTGATGCACAAATCATACCATTATCAAATGATTTTGACATTACTAAATCATTTACTGAAGTTTTTAATTTTGCTGTTTTATCTATATAACATGGAACATTTCCAGGACCTACTCCTAATGCTGGTTTACCACATGAATATGCAGCCTTAACCATTCCAGTTCCTCCTGTAGCCAAAATCAAATTAACATCTGGATGATGCATAAGCATATTTGTTGCAGTTACTGATGGCTCTTCTATCCATAAAATACAATTTTCTGGTGCACCTGCAGCAATTGCAGCATCTCTAACTATCTTCGCTGCCTCTACACTACACTTTTGTGCAGATGGATGGAATCCAAAAATTATAACATTTCTAGTTTTTGCAGCAATCATAGACTTAAACATTGTTGTAGAAGTTGGATTTGTAACTGGTGTAACCCCTGCAATAATACCAATAGGCTCTGCAATTTCTACATACCCCTCTTCCTCATTTTCAGAAATAACTCCTACAGTTTTATCATACTTAATGCTATGATAAACATACTCTGTAGCAAACATATTCTTAGTTATTTTGTCTTCGTAAATACCTCTTCCAGTCTCCTCTACTGCCATTTTAGCAAGCTGCATGTGATGCTCTAAGCCAGCCATAGACATAGCCTTTACTATTCTATCTACATCCTCTTGAGTTAATTTCAAATACTCCTCAGATGCCTTTTTAGCCTTCTCAATAAGTCCATCAATCATGCCCTTTATTTTCTCTTTTTCCTCTGCGCTAATTTCTTTCCCCATAACATACCTCCTTGTCGTTTTAGGGACAGGCCTTTTGGCGACATTTTGTCGTTTTAATATATTTGCATTTTAATAACAAGTCCCTAATATATTTTCTTTCCAGCTTTTATCATATATAAATTTTGCCTTGATGTCAAGCAGAATTTTTTATAAATATGCACGAGAAGGACGTCTTAAATTTGCCTAGTATTTTTGAAAGTTCTCGGATACAAGATATATAAATGATGTTAAATTCTATTGTTAAAATTGTCATTTTTTTACATGAAAGTAGCGCCACATTGTGGCGCTATGATAAGTTCTGCTTTTATTTTCGTTGTGTAGCAAGCAGAATCAGGAGAATCCGTCTATCTCCACATGTCATCTGTGTTTGACTTATGCACTCAATACTGTATGGTTTCCCATACACCCTCATTAATTGTTCTTCCTTTTTCTTAATCAACTCAGGTAAAAACTGCGCATCCCCTATTGTTCGAATTATTGAAGTTCTTTTAGGAATCCATGCCTTCTTCCAAACCGATGCTTTTTTATTTGGATTTTTCCAAAAATGTAGTTTTTCACATGGAATTCTTTCACCTTCAAAATGAACAACCATGGTCTTTTTAAAAATTTCAACATCTGTTGCTACAAGGTGAATCTTATTATCGATTCTAAACCGCCTTATATAATTCTGCAACGTCAATTCAATATTTCTTGAGCTTCTCATTGAAATTCTTAATGTGGTTTTGATGTCTTCCTTTTTCACAGACATTTTCTCCTTTCAAATGTTTATGTTCATATTATACCATATTTTCCTTCATTTCCCAATACTTTAATATATTATTTTATTATTTTTCTTGTATTCTTCAAATAAATTTATGCATCCATCTCTATCAATTTGTTTAAGGTTAATTAAGTCTCTATTATTCCCCTTTAAATATTCGTAAATCATATCATCTCTAAATCCAATCTTTCCAGCATCATCTTTTGTACATGCATAATATACCTCTTTTATATTAGCCCAAATAATTGCAGATAAGCACATTGGGCATGGCTCACATGATGTATATAAAATGTAACCTGATAAATCATATGTTCCTAATTTTTCACAAGCCTTCCTAATAACTGTTACTTCTGCATGTGCAGTTGGGTCATTGTTTGTAAGTACCATGTTATTTCCTTTTGCTATGATGTTTCCTTCTTTATCAGTTATAACTGCACCAAATGGACCTCCTTCGTTATGCAATACTCCATGCTCGGCACATTCTTTTGCTATTTTCATAAATTCATTCATGCTAATCCCTCCTTGTTTTATGTAAAATCTCCAAATAAATTAATCTAATAAAATTATACCCATAAAAGCAATTTAACCAGATGAATCTTGGCTATACATATATAAATTCATCAGAAATTTTATTAAACTCCTTGTCAACTACTATCATTTTATTTTGTTGAGTGCTTACTATTATACCATAAGTATTTTTATTTGGATATATTCTTATAAATAAATTATTCTTTCCGCTTTCTGGAAACATGTTGCACATTGTTACAATTAGCAGCTATTTCTTAGAGAATAAGTATATATTAATATTACTATTGCTATTTATAAATATAAGCAAGAAAAACATTTTCTAAAAAGTACGAGAATATGGAATGGAATGTGATTT
>CALXWV010000069.1 GCA_944392515.1 uncultured Clostridia bacterium | reverse complement strand
ACAGTTAACTTTAAACTCTCTCCTCCTCAACTTATTATTAAAGTGGCTCTCGCTGTAGAGTCGGAAAAAATACCGTTTGTAAATGTCAAGAGTTTTTGTAGTTTTTTGGCAAAAAAATATGTAGGATTTTGGCAAAGGAATTTGGAGGGGGAAATCCCCTCTTTTAAAAGCCTGCTTTAGTAAATTCTTTAGCTAGATTATCAACAAATGCTTCAATATTTATTGTCTTGTCCTTTTCAATAGTATTTTTATATGCATTCTTACAAGTATCTATAACATCATTTATTTCGAAATTCTTATATTTTGAAATTGACAAATTATCACAAATATTATTTATATTTTCAATATCATAATTTGTTTCAGAAGTACAAGCTTCTAAACAATTTTGTAAATCTACTTCATTACAAAATGATTTAAAAGATCCAATAAAATCTTTATCATCAATAGAATCATATTCATAAATATTATCGCAAAAGCTACAAACACAAGCTTTAAAAATATCTTTAATATACAACATTATTATCCCTCTTTTCTAAAATTTTATCTTTAATTCTAAAAGAATTACCAGTTATGTTAAAAACGTATGAATGATGAAGTAATCTATCTAAAATTGCAGAAGCTAAAGTTGCATCAGATAATACCTCGCCCCATTTTGAAAACTGCTGATTAGAAGTAACTATTGTAGAATATTTTTCATATCGTTTAGCAAGAAGCTGAAACAATAAATTAGCACCAGTTTTATCAACAGGAAGGTAACCAACTTCATCAATTATTAGCAATTTATATCTGTTATATTGTTTAATCTTGTCAACTAATCTATTTTCACTATGAGCAAGTGATAATTGAGAAATTAAGTCATGACAAGAGATGAAATATGTACTAACTCTATTTTTAGCAGCTTCAATACCAATAGCAGTAGCTATATGTGTTTTACCAGTACCAGGAGAACCAATTAAGAGAACATTTTTCTTTTCTTCAATAAATCTAAGAGAAGCTAGTTCAAGAACTTGTTCTTTGTTGATAGAAGGTTGAAAAGAAAAATCAAAATCCTCAAAAGTTCTATAATATGGGAAATGAGCAATTCTAATATTAAATTGAGAAGAGCGTTCAGCTTTATTTGCAATTTCCAATTTAGTAAGTTCAAGCAAAGCATCCAAAAAAGGTATTTTCTCATTGTTTACTTTATCTACATATTCAGATAAGCAACTAGCCATTTTATCTAATTTTAAAATATTTAAATTATTTACAACTTCTTTAAATTTCATATCAAACCTCCATTACAAAAAATTGTCATATTGACTTAAATTGTTAGAGATAAAGGAATCAACTTTTTCTTGAGAAGAATTTTTAAGTAAATCACTAAGTAAAATATCTTTTACATCTTCGGTATTGTAATTTAGAGGATTATTTGAAATTTGATGACAACGAATTAAAATTGTGTTATCATATATATACAAAGAATTATCCTTTTCGATTACATTTAAGTCGAAACCGATATACTTAACAGGAACAGAATATTTATTGCCATTAAAAGAAATCATAGAATCTTTAGCAACTTTTCTGGTTTGGCGGTTAGAAAGGTAGGAGCTAAATATTTTATTATTTGGCAAAGGCAATAGATATTCTTTTTCATATTCAAAAACTTCATTAATCACACGGTTATGAGCTTGAGAAACTTCATTGTTAATATTAGTATTAAAAATATCAATAATTTTTTCTAAATCTTCAATAGACTCAAATTCATGGTTATATGCTAGAAGTCTATTAGTTAATTTAGCAAAAGCTTCAACAGTACCTTTAGACTGAGGTCTTCTAGGTCTACAAGGGATTGGATTAAAAGCCATATCTTTAGCGAATTGTTTAATTTTATCATTAATCCTATCATGTTGATTCATTTTAGAAGCATCAACAATTGTTAGCATATTGTCAAACCATATTTCTTTAGGAATTCCACCAAAAAACATAAAAGCATAAATTAAAGAAGTTATTACAGTATCTTGTTTTCTATCTAAAGTTAATCTACAATATTTCTTTTCAGAAAATGGTAGAGTAACAAGAAATATGTTAAAGGTAAGTAATTCACCATATTTACTAATTAATGTTAAATCTTCTTTCCAATCTACCTGAGCGAGTTTACCAGGAGTTTTAGGAACTCTAATTGATGCCTTTTTAGGTACTTTTTCTTTGTGATTTTTTACATAGTTTTTAACCAGACCATATTTTCCTGAATAATCAGTAGTGTCAAGCAAAAAATGATAAATTGCTGAAGCAGTAATACCAGGAATTTCTAATTTAGAGTCAATGATATTTTTATATGGGTCTAGAATTGAAGAATGTTCTTTTAGAGGAAGAGTTTTACCATCTTCAATATCCTTTTGTAACATGTATCTTTTCTTAGCAGTTCTCCAATCACAACCTAATTCTCTAGCTATACCGTGCATAGTTTGGTTTAATCTGCAATCTAATCACCTCCTTTAGCAGATTATCTAATTCGTCCCATTGCATTTGTATCTTCACCTCCTATAATTAACATAAATATATTATATCATGGATTTGAGATACAAAAAATATGTAGGAAAAACGACATTTTTCTTTGCCATTTTCCTACATAAAATTATACCATTTACACTTTTTATATCTATCTTAAATAATTCATTAAACAGATGTTAGCTACACATCTTCATAGGAATTTCACCTACCTGTTACAACAGGCTTGTCCTCAATGCGTGGGACGGTTTTTTCTCGCTCGTGCTATGACTAGACAAAAGTTTCTTACCTAATTATCTATCTTCGCCTTATTAGTTTGCTTTTCTAATATTTAAGTGCAACAATTCTTTCTTCAGAAAGTTCTTGTCCTTAACTAGCTCAAATAACTAGGGTCTGTATCTAATGAATTTATATTCAATTTTCAATGTGCTTTATATTCTTTTTTAAAGAAAAACAAGTAAGAGATTTTACCCTCTCACTTGTTTCCTCATTTTTACTATCAAATGTTGTCAGTAAAATAAAAATTTTTTAATTTTTTTTGTAATTTTTTTATTCCTGCATCTACACTTCTTTTTATAACTGACCTATCAGCTTTCTCAATTCTAGCAATTTGCGAATATGTAAATTCATCTACAACTTTCATATATACTCTACGATTTTGTGGTATTGGTAATTTCCATATCTCTCTTATAATAGTAGTTACTGTATCATTTTCAATTACTTTTTCTTCTATGCTTTGTGGTTTATTAAATGTTCTATTATATAATGTATTTTCATCTAACTGTGAATGTTCTATATGTCTATCGTATGTATTTGTCAAGTGAAAATTGAGCCATATTATAATTGAAAATTGATCCACTTTTTGATAAAAAAATTATTCATTATATTCCAACATATTCTGAGTTTC
>CALXWV010000068.1 GCA_944392515.1 uncultured Clostridia bacterium | reverse complement strand
TTAAAAGAATTGGAAATGCTTATACAAGGTAAAAAATAAATATAAATAGATATTAAGTATTAGATATGTGACAAAAATAGAATAAAATTAAAACAGTTGCTTCAGATGCCATTTTACGCTATTCAATTTTTAAAAATTTGCAAAAAATATAAAAATGCAGTATAATTATGTTAATTCTCTTTGAAAAGGGATATAAAACTTGAAGGAAGAAGGAATTTTTATGATTTTTTTACCGGAAAGCATTGAAAGAATTTTGGAAAGGATAGAGGAGGCTTATAAACGGGACATAAAAAAACGTATAGCTTATTCTAAAAAGTGGAATAGATATGCAGGAACTGATAGTGCAAAAGTCCAGCTAGAATTTTTTGAAGAGTTTAAATCAAGTTTGGAAAGTGGAACCAGTAAACTTCTTGTTTGTGAAGAAGGGAAAGAAGATGAAGCTAAGATTTGTTTGATGAATGCTGTTTTTAAGTGGTTTGAACCGCTTGTTATGGAAGACATCTATAGAATAAGAAATGATGTTTACATCCAAAGAGGATTAAAAAAGAGGATTGAGGCACTCAGCAAAAAAAACAAGACTAAAGAAGAAGCTTTATGTCTTTTAGGATTTCTTAATAACGCATATGCCTCCAGTTGGGGACAGGGTGATGAACTTTACCAAATCAGAGATTTTAGGTTAGTGGAATCCGAAGAAGAATTTGAAACAATTCTGAAAAAATATAGTGATGCAGAAGACCTTACTGCAAGTGAAGGTCTCGTAAACTTCACGACTATTCGAGTCGCTCTGGTTCCTGTTGATAGCATGGCTATTTACCAAAAGAAAGGAATTTATGAAGAATATAAGCGATTTGGTATAGAACATCTTGCTGACCAAAATATTGACGATGCTCTTAAGATGTTCGATTTATGGCATGATGTAAGAGAAACGGCTATTTATTATATCTATGCTCCAAAATAATACTTATATCCCCATGGAGGCACAGCAAATTGCTGTGCCTCCGGTTTTATACATATAGTTTTATTAATTCAGAATAATTCAAAGTTTATAATACAAAATAAAGTTTATAAAAAATTAAATAAAAATAGAAAAACTAATACATTATAATATAATTCAAATACATTTAATCTTTAACTGTTTAAGTATAAAAATTTGTGTTTTATATTTAGATAAATACTTTTAAGAAGATTATAAATATAATTACTGAAAATATAATTATAGGAGAATAATGTTATGAAACAAAATAAAGAAAAAACTAATGTTATGAGAATTTTAGATCAAAAAAATATAAAATATATTGAGCATTGCTATACTAATACAAATGCAATTAGTGGTAATGATGTAGCTTTAGTTTTAGGAGAAAATCCTAGCCAAGTTTTTAAAACGCTTGTTACAATTAGTAATAGTAAAATCCATTATGTTTTTTTAGTACCTGTAAATAAAGAGTTAGATTTAAAGAAAGCTGCAAAATCAGTAAATGAAAAAAGCATAGAAATGGTAAAATCAAAAGAATTACTACCACTTACAGGATATATACATGGTGGATGTTCTCCTATTGGGATGAAAAAACAATTTAAAACAGTTATAGATATTTCATCAAAAGAGTATTATACAATTATCTTTAGTGCTGGTAAAATTGGATATCAAGTAGAGACGTCATTAGATAATCTAAAAAAAGTAATAGATTTTAAATTAGAGGATATTTCTAAAGATGTTATATAAATAAGAACAATTAAGAAAAGGCAAAATAATTATATATAATCAATAAAGCACCCAATGTATGATTAATGCATTAGGTGTATTTTATAATAATTTTAAAAAGGATAATTAACAATTTTTTATTTTTTCTAATGCCTTAGCAAGTTGGTCTGGACAAGAAGTTCCTTTATCTCCGCATAAAATTCCTTTTAATCTTTTTATTGCTTCATCAATATTCATTTTAATTTTTTTATAAATATACCACAAAAAAATAAAGATATCAACAAATGTAATAGTTCTAATTTTAAAATAAATCCCAAAATAGAAATTAGGTTTAAACATATAGATTATTTTATCGTTTTATGATATTATAATTTTGAATTGTTAATTTACATATAAATTAATTTTAAATATTAAGTAAAGAAGGAGAAGCATATATGCAAAATGTTGCAATAGGATTATTAATACCATTTCTAGGAACTATGCTAGGTTCATCATTAGTATTTTTTATGAAAGATAAAATAAATATTAAGTTGCAAAAGTTATTGTTGGGATTTGCAGCTGGAGTAATGATTGCTGCATCAGTTTGGTCATTAATAATTCCATCAATAGATATGTCTGAAAAACAGGGAATAATTTCGTGGCTCCCAGCGGCAATTGGATTTATACTTGGAATTGGATTTCTACTACTTTTAGATAGTATTATACCTCATTTACATTTAAACTCAAAAAAGCCAGAAGGAATAAAATCTAAGTTAAAAAATGAAATAATATTGGTTTTAGCAGTAACTCTTCATAATATTCCAGAAGGAATGGCAGAGGGAATAATACTTGTTGGAATGTTAGTACCTGATTCAGGTATTACAGTTGCAAGTTCTCTTGTGCTTGCAATAGGTCTTTCTATTCAAAACTTTCCTGAAGGTGCAATAATATCTATGCCACTTAGAGATGAGGGCTTATCTAAAGCAAAAGCCTTTATATATGGAACTTTATCTGGTATTGTTGAACCTATAGGAGCTATATTAACGATTTTACTAACAACAAGTATTGTGCCAATACTTCCGTATTTGTTAGCTTTTGCAGCAGGGGCAATGGTTTATGTTGTTGTGGAAGAATTAATACCTGAGGCTCAAGAAGGAAATCATTCAAATATAGGAACAATTGGTTTTGCAATAGGTTTTGTAATAATGATGGTTTTAGATATTGCATTTGGATGATTATAATTAAAAAATAAAATTAAGAAGGGAAATACCATTATGAAAAAGAAAGTCTTTAAGATAGTATTAATTATAATATTAATAGTTTTAATAATATCACTTTTAATTTGGAAAGGATATGAAAAATATTTAGATGAAAATTATTCAGCAATAGCAACAGTGGTTTCAATAAGAATAGGCAATGTATTGACATTCGTAATTGATGATGAAAATCAGTTTTTAGATAAAGGCACTTATGATATATGTTTATCAGTATTAAAAAGTGTGAAAGACAGAAATGGAAATGAATTTGATAGATTTACACTAAAACAAGGGGATAAAATTAAAATTACTGCTTCTCCTAAAAAATTACATCTTACTACTTATGGTGATGGAGTATTTAATTTAGATGGAATAACAAAATTAGAACTTTTAAATTAATAAAATTATATATATTAATAGGTAGGTTGATACTTTAAATAAGTACTTTCATTTTTACCCATATATCACAATGCGTAAAACTTTGATAATATCTCATTTTTATGAAATTTTAATAATATAATGAAATATAGTTGCTTTTTAATAATATATATTATAAAATACAATCAATAGCTTATGAACCAATAAAACGAGATATAAAAGTAGAAATAAACGTAACTAGCTAAATTTTATTTAAAGGATGTGTTACTATGAGTGATAAGAAAAATGAGATTATTTTATTTGAAAACCAAGGAGTAAAATTAGAAG
>CALXWV010000067.1 GCA_944392515.1 uncultured Clostridia bacterium | reverse complement strand
ACCACAAACAAAAGCTCCTGCACCTAATCTTATTTCTATATCAAATGAAAAATCTGTACCAAATATATTTTTTCCAAGTATTCCATAATCTCTTGCTTGATCAATTGCAATTTTAAGTCTTTTTACTGCAATAGGATATTCAGCTCTAACATATATAAATCCTTTTTTAGCTCCTATTGCATAGCCTGCTATTTCCATAGCTTCTAGTATTGCATGTGGGTCACCTTCTAGTATACTTCTATCCATAAATGCTCCTGGATCACCTTCATCTGCATTACATACTACATATTTAGTATCTCCTTTTGCAGCTTTAGCGCTTTTCCACTTCTTACCCGTAGGAAATCCTGCTCCTCCTCTACCTCTTAATCCAGATTTAGTAATTATATCTATTACTTCATCTCCATTCATTTCAAAAAGGACACGAGGAAGTGCTCTATATCCATCAAAAGCTATGTACTCATCAATATCTTCTGGATTTATGACTCCACAATTTTTAAGAGCAATTCTTTTTTGTTTTTTATAAAAGTTTAAATCATCCAATCTTTGTACTACAGTTCCATCTATATCTTTGCATAATAATCTATCTACAATTTTTCCATTTAAAATATGTGATTCAATTATTTCTTCACAATCCTCCGGTTTTACCATTGCATAGAAAGTATCTTCTGGTCTAATAATTACAATTGGACCCTTTGCACAAAGGCCAAAACATCCAGTTTTTATAACTCTAACATTTTGTATATTTTTCTCTTTTATTAATCTTTTAAAGTTTTCTAAAATCTCTGGAGATTTTGAAGAAGTACAACCTGTACCTTGACATACTAATATATGCTTTTCTCTTGTATCAGCATTTGTATTTTTTCTTAAATCTAATTCTATCCTTTTTTCTGCTCTTATCTTATTTATTTCTTCTAAAGTTTTCAATGAGACCTCCTTTTTTCATCTGGGACGGTCCTTTTCGTAAAATTTTACATCTGGGACGGTCCTTTTTGGAAAATATTAACCTTCTTTTTCTAATTTATCTATTACTTCATCTAGCTTTTTCACAGTCGCATGACCATATACTTCATCATTTACTGTAAAAACTGGTGCTATTCCACATGCTCCAACACATCTTGTTGTATCAATAGAAAATTTGCCATCTTTACTTGTTTTTCCTTCTTCTAGTTTTAATCTATCTTTTAATCTATCTAAAATAGCTTGAGAACCTTTTACAAAACAGGCCGTTCCTAAGCAAACAGAAATATTATATTTTCCTTTTGGTTCTAAAGTAAATCTTGAATAAAAAGTTATAACTCCATATATTTCTGCCATTGGTACATTTAGATACTTAGATATTTCTAACTGTGCAATTTTAGGTATATATCCATATTTTTCTTGAACATCATTTAATATTGGAATTAAATTTTCTTTATCTACTTTATATACATCTAATATTTTTTTCATATCTTCTTTAATTTTATTATCTATGCATTCACACATTTGCTTTCCTCCTTACTTAAATATATGTAGCGTTTGAGGTTATTATATCAAAAGAAAATTTTAGATACAAGGTTTAAGTAAAAATATACTTTTTAAAGTTTAACTTTATGCAAAAATGGTGTACTATAATTAGTACACCATTTTTATTTTAATAATTCACTTATTACTTTATAACTAATAAGTAATCCTGCAACAGATGGTACAAATGCAATGCTTCCTATCTTTTTTATTTTCTTTGTATCTTCATTATCCTTTGCATTTTTATTGCATTCGTCTTCATCTAATATTTTAATCGGTTCTTCTTCTGAATAAACTACATCTAAAGAGCTAATCTTTCTTTTCTTAAGCTCTTTTCTCATTACTTTAGCTAAAGGACATATTTTAGTATCATAAATATCAGCAATTTTTAACTTAGTTGGATCTAATTTATTTCCTGTGCCTAAAGCAGAAATTATCGGAATATTATTTTCTTTAGCAAATTCTACAATTTTAATTTTGCTTGAAACCGTATCTATTGCATCTACAATATAATCAGCCTTTTTAATTGCATTTAAAAGCTCTATATTACTTTCTATATCAGTTATAAACTTAGCAAATTTTACAATCTTAGCATTTGGATTAATTTCTTTTATTCTTTCTTCTTCTACATCTACTTTTTCTTTTCCTATTGTTTTTGTTGTAGCAATAATTTGTCTATTTAGATTTGTAATATCTACTTTGTCTCCATCTACTAAAATAAAGTTACCAATGCCTGAGCGAGCTAAGCCTTCTACTACATAAGAACCAACTCCGCCTAATCCAAATATAGCTACAGTTTTTTTATGTAAATATTCTACCTTTTCTTTTCCAATTAATAATTCTAATCTATTAAAAATTTCTTCCATTAATACCTCTTTTTTTTACTTTTGGGACGGACCTTTTCGTAAAATGTTATGTCTACTTAGTTCTTGTATTGCATTTTCACACATTATTCTACTTATTTTTCAAAAAGGTCCGTCCCAGATGTGAAATTTTCCAAAAAGGTCCGTCCCCAACGTAAAATTTATGCATTTTGAAATATTTCTTCAAATTCTTGTTCATTAATTACTTCTTTTTCTAGTAATTTTAAAGCTACTGCATCTAATTTATCTCTGTGAATTGCAAGTAATCTTTGTGCTTTTTCATAAGCATCTTCTAGAATATCTTTTACCTCTTTTCCTATTTGATCTTCTAGGTTATTTCCTAGTAATTGGATTTGATATGGATCTTTTTCTAAGTTCATTGACATTGGTCCGATTTTATCACTCATACCATAAACCGTAACCATATCCCTTGCAATCTTCATTGCAACCTCTATATCATTACTTGCACCAGTTGAAATATCATTTAGAGCAATTTTTTCAGCGGCTCTACCACCAAGAAGAGAAATTAATTTTTCTTCCATTTCAGTTTTTGATACATAAAATTTATCTTCATTTGTCTTATACATTGTATATCCACCAGCTACTCCTCTTGGTATTATAGATACTTCCTTAATATCTTTTTGAGTTTCTAGGTATCTACTTACTACTGCATGTCCTGCTTCATGGTAGGCTGTTAACTTTTTATCTTTCTCAGATACTACTCTATTATGCTTTTCAAGTCCTACTGTTACTTTCTTAACTGCATCTTCTATATCTCCATTATTTATTGCATTATGCTTTTTATTAGTTGCAATTATAGCAGCTTCATTTAAAATATTTTCAAGCTCTGCTCCAGTAAATCCTGCTGTATCTCCTGCAATTGATTTGAAATTTACATCATCAGCTATTTTTTTATTTTTACTATGAATTTTTAAGATTTCTTCTCTTCCTCTAATATCTGGAAGTCCTATTGTTATTGTTCTATCAAATCTACCAGGTCTAAGTAAAGCTTCATCTAACATTTCTGGTCTATTTGTAGCTGCAATTACAATAATTGACTGATCTGAGTCAAAGCCATCCATTTCAACTAATAACTGATTTAAAGTTTGGTTATTCTCACTATCTGCTCCACTATTGCTTGCTCTTCTTGAGCCAATTGCATCAATTTCATCTATAAATATTATACATGGTGAAATCTTTTTAGCTCTTTCAAATAATCTTCTAACTCTAGATGCTCCAAGTCCTGCAAACATTTCTATAAATTCTGAACCACTCATTGATATAAATGGTACGTTTG
>CALXWV010000066.1 GCA_944392515.1 uncultured Clostridia bacterium | reverse complement strand
GATCATTTATTAAAAGTGGATTTTCGTCTCCTGCCCATTTTATAGAATAAGGTGGATTTGATACTATTACTTCAAATGGTTCGTCATCCCAATGTTGTGGATTTATTAAAGTATCTTCACATGCTATATTAAATTTATCATATCCAATGTCATGTAAAAACATATTTATTCTACATAAGTTATATGTAGTTAAGTTTATTTCTTGTCCAAAAAAGCCATTTCTTACATTTTCTTTTCCTAATATTTTAGCAGATTTTAAAAGTAAAGAGCCTGAACCACAAGCTGGGTCATATACTTTATTTACTGATGTTTTTCCTACTACTGCAAGTCTTGTTAACAATTCACTTACTTCTTGTGGAGTAAAGAATTCTCCTCCAGATTTTCCAGCGTTAGATGCATACATCGACATTAAAAACTCATAAGCATCTCCAAATGCATCTATTGAATTACTTTTATAATCATCTAATTTAATATCTGCAATACCATTTAATATTTTTACTAACTTATCATTTCTTTTAGCAACTGTTGCACCTAATTTATTACTATTTACATCTATGTCATCAAATAGTCCAGCAAAGTCATCTTCACTTTCTGCTCCTTTTGCAGAATTCTCTATGTTATTAAATACTTTTTCTAATGTTTCATTTAAATTTTCATCATTTTTTGCTTTTTTGCAAACATTACAAAATAGTTCTGAAGGTAATATAAAGAATCCCTTTTCTTTTACTAATTCATCTCTTTGTGTTTCTGCAATTTCATCTGGTAATTTGGCATAGTCAAAATCTTTATCTCCTGCTTTTCTTTCTCCTTCATTTATATAATTTGTTATATTTTCTGATATGTATCTATAAAACATCATTCCTAAAATATATTGTTTAAAATCCCATCCATCAACAGAACCTCTTAAATCATCTGCTATTGACCATATTTTTTTATGTAGTTCTTCTCTTTCTCTCATATTTTGATTATTCATTTCTTATACCTCTTATTTTTATATTTTCCTATTTTATTTTATATCACAAAATTTTATTTTTTTCTATAATTTTAAACTTTTTTAATTATATTCCTCAAGGCTTTTTATCTCACAAATTTACTTTCATTTATTTAATAATAAATTTACCTTTTGACAATTCAGATGCTGTATTATTTTTTAAAAGTTTTTCTCCTTTATTAACAATTTTATTTAATAATTCATGATAATTAAATTTGATTGATGTATCAACAGATAGTTTGATTATGGATCCATTCATGTAACTTCTATATGTTACTATACTTCCTCCTTTTTTCTTTAAAAATGTGTCTCCTGATAATATTGAAAAACTTCCATTTAGCATATCACATACTTCAGAAGCTACATAAAGACCAAATCCACTATTTTCATCTTCAAGTGAAAACTTATTAATATAACTTTCTGTAACACCTGGTTTTAAAGCCTGTCTTATTGCTATTTCGTCGTTTTCTATATTTTTATATTTTTTACTCAAACTATTTTTATATCCTATACCATTATCTAATATTGCAATCTCTGCCATATTCTTACTTTTCCAATTTTGACCACAAATCCATGCACAATTAGTTTGACCATGCTCTTGACTGTTTCGTATCATTTCTCTTATCAAATATTTAAACATTTTTTCTAATTCATTATTTTTTTGTGCTAATACATTAGCTAAATTTCCTGCCTCATATTCAATATATGTTAATGGTTCCGAATGTATAAAATAAGGATTTTTCCTATAATTGCAAAAGTCTACTTTAGTTATAGGTATGTAATTATTATTACCTATTGCATCTCCTGGATTTTTTCCAAAAGGTATATCTTCTGATATAAATTTAAAAAATCCCATATGCCCTGCATAATTTATACTTTCTGCTTGCTTATTTAACCTTATAAAAAAATCATTTTGATTATAATTATTTCTAAATCTTCGAATAGAATCTCCAATTAATAACATTCCAAATGGAGTACATGAAATATTATTATCAAACTTTAATATGCACGTTGAATCATTATTAAAATCAAATTGATTAAATTCACGTGCCAATTTAATTGCATTATATTCATCCAAATCAGCTATATACTTTTCCATTTTTCCCTCAATACAAAAGAAGAGCACTCTAATTTCTTGCTCTTCTTTTGTAAAAATATTTATTAACATCACATATTATTAAATATTATAACTTAAAGTTTTTTCAATTTTTTATAAAAGATCTTTATTGTACTTACTGATACATCGTCTAGCAACTTGTACCAATTATTAATAATTTATTTGCAACTACTATATCATAAAATATTTTATTTTTCAACAAATTTATCTTTAACTTACAAGTTTTCATATGTAAACTCAATTTAATATATATAAAAAATAGGAAAAATAAATTTTTCCTTTGAGAGTTGCTAACGCAACTCTTTTTTGATATACTCCTACCAAGAGGTAAAATGGAAAATATAGAAACTATTAAAGAGTATGAATTTCTAGAATTTTATAATAGTAGAACTTTTAATGCTAATTGCTTTAATAATGATGGTTCTTTAAATAAAAACTATAATTCCTTTAAATCTACTGGTATTATCGCTTCTATTTTTGAAGACCATTGGGATAATACTTATCTTGAGAATAAATCTCTTATTGATAAATATCGCCCAAATGCTACTATTGAAATTCAAAAAATTATTGATTGTGCTAATAAAAATTTAGGTTGTTCTCTTTATGTATGTCCTAAATGTAAGGATATTGTATTTATTGGACATACCTGTAAATCTCGTTTTTGCTCTTCTTGTGGTTACAAATATAAAAATGATAGAGTTGAAAATATCCTTCAAACTACTTTTAATTGTAATCACAGACAAATCGTTTTTACTATTCCTGAACAACTTAGAAAATATTTCTTCTTTCCTTTTGAAGATAGAATTAATATTCTTTTTAAGGCCGTTAGAGATACTATTTATTCTATTCTAAATGCATCTTTTAAAAAGAATAAACAAGGTATCTTAAAAAAATATATTTCTAAAATTAAATACTCTCCTGGTTTCTTTGCTTTCCTCCATACTTTTGGTAGAGATTTAAAATGGAATCCTCATATTCATATTCTTATTGCTGAAATTAAATTAGGTAATAATAACACCTGCAAACCTTGGAAATTTTTTGATTATGATGCTCTTTCTTTTCGTTTTCAAAAAATTCTTTTAACTCTTCTTTCTAAAGAGTTGGGAAATTCTTTTAATAAACTTAAATCTTTTTTTTTAAAAATTATTCTAAAGGTTTCTACGTTTATGCTGAACCTAAAAAGTTTAAAGATTTAAAATCAGGTATTGAATATGTTACTAGATACTGTGGTAGAGTTCCTATTAGCGAAAATCGTATTGTTAATTATGATGGCTCTAATGTTACTTTTTCCTATATTGACCATAAGGATAATAAATATCACGAAATTACTCTTCCTGCTTCTCAGTTTATTATTATCCTATTAAGACATTTACTACCTTCTCAATTTAAAATAATAAGATATTATGGTTTTTATAGAAAAAAACATTCTATTCACAATAAAATGATTCCATTAATAAAAAAACATTGTCGTTCTTTTAGAAGAAAACTTCTAAAATATGAACTTAGTATTTCTTTGGCTTTTCATAGAAATCCTTATAATTGTCCTAAATGTGATACCAAAATGGATTTTGTCCTCTG
>CALXWV010000065.1 GCA_944392515.1 uncultured Clostridia bacterium | reverse complement strand
GCTAATGAATTAGATAAGATTCGATGTGATAAATTAAAGTATAATATAAACTTGCAAGGAGCAACTATTTGTGAAGTCATAAATGGCAGAGGTGAAGATATAGGAGATAAATATAAAGAGCAGTTTGACAAAGTTTTACTAGATACACCATGTAGTGGAGAAGGTAGATTTTTAGTATCAGATGAAAAAACATTCTCAAACTGGAATATAAATGAAGTAAAAAAATTAGTTAAAGTACAAAAAGATTTATTTTCAAGCGCATATAAAGCACTTAAAAAAGATGGAACAATGGTTTATTCAACTTGTACTTTAAATAAATATGAAAACGAAGAAATATTAAATTATGCATTAAGCAAGTTTGATATAGAAATAGAAAAAATAGATATTGATTTAAAAAATACTTTAAAAGGTATTACTAAAGGATATAGAGAAGAAATAAAAAATGCAATTAGAGTATTACCTACAATAGAGCAAGAAGGTTTTTTTGTAGCAAAAATATTAAAAAATTAAGGAGGAATAATTTATGAAATGTCCTAATTGTGGAAGTACTAATATATCTAGTATTACAGATACTCACACTCATACAAAAGGGTTTGATGGAGGAGATGCTTGCTGTGGTTATCTACTATTTGGATGGCCAGGAATTTTATGCGGTTTATGTAATTCAGGAGATACAACAACACATACCCATACAACATATATTTGCAATGATTGTGGCAGAAGATTCTAACAATTCAACTCAATAGCTGATAGGGGTTATAATGAAAAAACAAACTAAAATAAAAACTTGGGCATTTTTTATGAGACTGGGTAATAGAATGGGGTGCCATCAGAGAGAAGATAGAAGCTTTTTCATTGGAAAATGGCAATTTCCAATTTGCAGTAGATGTACAGGAATACTTGTAGGACAGATTATTGCGGTTATATTGTATCTATTTAGAATAAAAGTTCCAACAATTTTAGGACTTTTATTTTTAGCTATAATGTTTTTAGATTGGTATATTCAGTATAAAAAGATAAAAGAGTCAACTAATATTAGAAGATTTATTACAGGTACTTTAGCGGGCATAGGGCAAATAAGCATAGCACTTAATATTTTAATATATATTGTGTCATTATTTGTTTAATTTGCATAATAAATAATATAGATTTTTAATTAGATATTAAAATTTAGTTAAAGAGAAAGGATTATTTATTATGAGATTAGTTGGCAATACTCCGATGATTAAAATAAATTATGAGTACAATGGAAAAAATAAATATGTATATATTAAACTTGAATATTATAATTTAACAGGAAGTATAAAAGATAGAGTAGCTGATTATATAGTAAAAAATGCAATAAATACTGGAAAATTAAAAGAAGGCACATCTATAATAGAGGCTACAAGTGGAAATACAGGAATAGCACTTTCAGCAATTGGTGCAAAAATTAAATGTCCTGTATATATTTTTATGCCTGATTGGGCGAGTATTGAAAGAATTGAATTAATGAAAATGTATGGAGCTAATGTAATATTAGTTAGTAAAGCTGATGGTGGATTTATAAAATGTGTAGATTTAGCTATAAAAATGGCAAAAGCAAATGGGGCATTTTTAGCAAATCAGTTTGAAAACAAAGATAATTTTTTAGCTCATTATGAAACAACAGGTAAAGAAATAATAGAAGAAGTACCAGAAGAAATAGGGGCTTTTATATCAGGAGTTGGAACTGGTGGTACTTTAATGGGTACTGGAACAAGAATTAAAGAAAAATATCCCAACAGTAAAATTGTTGCAATTGAACCAGAAAATATGCCAATTATTTCTAAAGGCAAAAAAATAGCAAATCACAAAATAGAAGGAATTGGAGATGACTTTGTCCCAGCACTTTTAGATAGAACAAAGATAGACAATATTTACCTAATAAATGATGATGATGCAATTAATATGGCAAAAAGATTAGCAAAAGAATTAGGCTTGGGAGTAGGTATTTCATCTGGAGCTAATTTTATAGGTTCTGTACTTCAAAATGATATAAGCAATAAGCCTAGTACAACTGTATTTGCAGATGATAACAAAAAATATTTATCTACAGATTTATTTAAAGAAATTGAAGTAAAAAAAGAATATATTTCTGCTAAAGTGCATTTATTAAATTATGAAGTTGTCTAAAAAATTTTAAAAAACTATTTACAAGTTATAAAATTTGATTAATAATTAAATATAAGAAAAAATTAGAGACAACAAATGAGCCTTTTATTTAAGAGAGGGATGAAGTTAAATGCAAGGCAAAAGAGTTTTAAAAAGAAATAATTTTATAAATGTAAAAAATATTATATGTATTATCTTAATTATAATACTATTGTTTATTCTAATTTTAACATTATATATAGAAGAAAAAAATGTAAGTGAAGAAGTTTTTACTCCAATCAAAGCATGGGCACAAATAGCTCCAGTAATAGATGCGGATGAAGCTGTATATATTGAAGAAACAGAAAGCCAAGAGGTAAAAAAATTGATTTTTCAAATAATGAAAGATAACGGATTAAATTCAAGCAATTTTGGATTTTTCTTTTATAATATAAATACAATAGAATATTATTTTTATAATGAAAATAAATATTTTACCGCAGCAAGTACAGTAAAAGTTCCTGTTGCAATGCTTTATTATGACAAAATAAATGCAGGAGAAATAACTAAAGAAGATACATTACTTTATAAATCAAGTGCATATGAAGCAGGTGCTGGGGATGTTACATTAAAATATAAAGCTGGCACAAATATACCTTATTCTGTTTTGCTTAAAGAATTAATTGTAAATAGTGATAATACTGCAAATAATATTTTGATAGGTAATATTGGATTTGACAAATATAGATTTGAAATCGCAAAATATTCAGATAGAGAACTTTCAAGTAAATTTTATGATTCTAATGTTACTTGCCCTGCATATTCATATGATGTTATAAAATATTTGTATAAGCATTCTGATGAATATCAAGAACTTATAGAAAATATGAAAAAATCATCATATGGAAAATATTTAAAAGAATATTTAGATTATGATGTTGCACACAAATATGGCAGCTATAATGGATATGTTCATGATTATGGTATTATATATGGAAAAGATACATATTTAATGGGTGTATTTACAAAAAATAAAAATAATGCTCCTACTCTAATTGCAAATATTGGAAAACAAGTTGTAGATTTAGTTGAAAGTAATGATGAAAACAGTTAATTTGAAACAATTAATATATATAATAATAAATGAAAATTAGCATTTATTATAAAGATATAAAATTTAACAAAAATAAATATAAAAGATAACGAAAGGAATAAGAAATGGAACAAGAAATTATTGATTTATTAAAAAGTACAAATAGACAAGGAATGGATTTTTTAATTAGTTTTTTACAAAAATCTGACTTTTTTAAAGCACCAGCTAGTACAAGATTTCATGGTAGCTTTGAAGGTGGTTTAGCCAAACACAGTATGAAAGTGTATGAAATATTAAAACATAAAGTAGAAACATCAGTTAAAGAAATAAACATCCCAGCAGAATCAATAATTATAATTGGATTACTTCATGATATTTGTAAAGTTAATTTTTATAAAACAGATTATAGAAATGCAAAAAATGCATTAGGTGTATGGGAAAAAGTTCCCTATTATACAGTAGAAGACACTATACCTTATGGTCATGGGGAAAAATCTGTTATGATGCTTTCAGAATACATAAAATTAACTAATGATGAAAAATACGCAATAAGATGGCATATGGGTTATACAGAACCTAAAGAATTATATGGAACAATTGGAGAAGCATATAAAAAATATCCAATAGCACTTATTACTCATGAAGCTGATTTAGAGGCAACATATTTTTATAATATTTAGGAGACTAACTATTAAAAGTCAAGACTTTTATTAAAAAATTTTAGATTGGAAATTATCCCATGCCAAAAAGAC
>CALXWV010000064.1 GCA_944392515.1 uncultured Clostridia bacterium | reverse complement strand
TCTAATAATTTTAATGTAACTAGTAAAGAATCTTTTCCTCCTGAAAATAAAACTAAGGCTTTTTTATTTATTTTTTTTATATATCTATGCATAATTTTTGCCCCCTCAAAAATAACTTAATTATCTTTATAATATCACATATTCTATTTAAATAAAATAATTATTTAAATAATTTTGCATAAAAGATAGATATTTTCAAAGTTTTTCGCAATATGATATAGGGGTAAAATATAAAGAGTAATTCATGTACTACTTGATGCTAATTAATTATTCGTTCATTTTAAGTTGCTCAAAATTTACTCTATATCTTTATTTAAATTATACAACATATAGGTAATATGTTCTGCTACTAAGGTATAATAAAATTGACATAATATAATGGGAGTGATATAATATTTGTGTATTTTAGGTTAAACATCAATTGGATATTTTCAATGATGGATTAAATTATTTATAAAGGAGAAAATCTATAAGAAAACTGTTTATAAAATCTGTATACACTTATTAGCTTAAGGAGAACCTATTATGATAGGTAAAATTGTTCGGCTGAAGGCATTACCACAGTCAGCTGGATTTGAGGTACTGTATGGATTGCCTAAAGATTACAACGCAAAAAGCACAGCGTTCAGTGTTTCAATTTGTTAAGATGATACGAAAGAAACTATGCCTACCACTATATTTTCTGGCGACTATTCTATTCATCAAGAACAAGGGCAAAAAATTGAGAAAATTTTTATTAATAATAGCAAGGCCAAAATTAATAAGGATTCCAATGTAGATACCTTGCTCGTCATTATTGAGTTCGGTTGGTTTGAAACCACCGCAAGAAAAGTTGCAGGTCAAAACGAATATACAGGAGTTCTTGAAATGCACTCTGGAGATATTGTTTCGATTTCTAAAGGCATGAATTATCCTAAGGAGATATATGAAACAATTAAACAAGGTAATGATCTCCTCTTGATTAAGAAGGACTAACATTATTCTTTCATATCAAAGAGTCTCACAAGTGCTAACTTGTGGGACTCTTTGATTTATAAAATAAAATGTTTTTACCAACACTTTTCCAATTGATCTTTTGTATATGAATCAACATGACTTCCATCATTTAATGAAACCATATATAGACTGCCATTTTTATCAATTATATATCCTTCTTGGTCTCTATATTTTACTCTAACTTTATCTCCAATATTAAATTCTTCATTATTATCAAAAAATCCCATTTATTTTTTCCTTTCAAGAATTCTAAACTTAATCCAAATATTTTTCTATATTGTATCTGCCTCTTTTTTCAGTACTTTTTCCATATTGTATAGCTTCTTTAGGACAGTAATTAATACACCTTAGACATTGATAACATTTTCTGCTCCAAACTGGATATCCATTAACCAATGTGATGCAAGATGTAGGACAGGTTTTAGCACATTTTCCACAACTAATACATTTATTTTTATCTGCATAAAAAGGCTTAGTGGTTCTACCAAATTTATTAAATGCTTTATTTATAGCTGATTTTAGTTTTGGCATAGAACATTCATTAACTTTATATACTTTTTTCCTTTCTAAAATTTCTCTTGAAATATTTTCTAAATCTTTTTTGGCATTTTTAATTTTTTCTTTTATTACATTTTTACTTTCAACATCTTCTGCAATAATATAATTACTTGGCATCATAATACTATAAATACCTCTTTCCTACAAAATATATTTAATATTTTGCTTCATTAATTTAATAATATTCTACAAATAATTGATAGATTTGTAAAGTATAAAAATGATTTAATTTAATAAAGAAAATAGCAGATAAAATCTGCTATTAAATATCTTTATTCTTTGAATTTTTATTTTCTAAAATTGCTTTTATTTTTTCTAATCCTATTATTATTATTCCACCAATTATGAAAAATACTATACTAAATCTACCAAGTGACATTGGTGCTTGTGGTACTGCAAGAGTAGTTGGTCCCATAACAATTGCATAAAGTGAACCAATCATAAGACCAAGAATACAATACATTGTTTGACTTCTAAATTTCTTTAAAGCTATTTTAATTAGTCTAATAACTAAAACTATTCCCGCAATAATTCCTACTCCAAATATCATAAGTACAGGTACTACACTGAAGTTTAAATGTAAGAATTCTTTTATTGCAGAAATAATTGGTATATAAAGTCCAAATATTAAAAGTAAAGTTGATCCAGATATTCCCGGCAAAACCATTGCAGATATAGCAATCATGGCAACTACAAAAATGTATAAGCATAATCCAATATTTAAATTAGATACATCTACAATATTTCCTCCACCAGATACTGGATTAAAATATGTAATTAGGCTTACTATTAATATTCCTATTAGAGTAAATATTAAATTTATGTATTTTCCTTTTAAGCATTCTTTTTCTTCTTTAATAATTAATGGAATTGAAAATACAATAAATCCCATAAATACAGAACTTACTTTGTAAATTTGTTTTTCAAACAAACTTGTTAGTACTAAAGTTGCAAAAGCAAGACCAATTATCCAACCTATTCCAAGTTTAATTAAGAAAAATAAAGCTTTTTTCTTTTTTTCTTTATCCCCATAAACTAAATCATCTAAAGAATTAATAAACTTATCATAAAAACCTAATATAAAAGCAATTGTTCCTCCAGATACTCCAGGTACACTATCTGCTAGTGCCATACAAAATCCTCTAAAAGCATTAATTAAATAATCCATTTTTATCTCCTTTTTAGTTAAAATAAAATAGAAATATAATTTGTTATATATTTCTATTTACATACTGAAATATAATATTATACCATTTATAATATGTCAAGCATTTAGAAGAATAATTTTGCTTATATAATTACTTTAATTTTAAGCATTCAAGTATTTGTTTTTTGCTAATACTTCCATCTCTTAAAATAACAGGATATCCATTTTCAATTTTTACTATTGTTGATCCTATCCCCAGTTTACTTTGTCCACCATCTAAATAATAATCTACTTTATCTTTGAAATCTTCCATTATATTATTTATATCGATTCCTGAAGGTTTACCAGATATATTAGCACTTGGAGTTGCAATTGGAACATTTGAATGTTCAATAAGCTTTTTAGCTATTATATTGTCTGGCATTCTTATTCCAACAGTATCAGTATTATTTGTTAAATTATCTGGAACAATACTTTTCTTTTTTAATATAATTGTAAGTGGCCCAGGGAAAAATTTTTCCATTAATTTATATTCCATATCAGTTATATCTTTAGCAACCATCTCTGCCATATCTATACTAGAAACAAGTAAGCTTATTGGCTTATTTATTGGTCTTTGCTTTACTTCATATAATCTAGATATAGCTTCTTTATTTAATCCGTTGGTTCCTATTCCATATACAGTTTCAGTTGGGAAAACAACAATTCCACCATTTCTTATTATTTGAGATATTTCTTTTAATTTATTAAAATCTATCTTATTCCTACAATCTAAGTAACCCATCATATTCTTCTCCTAATTTTAATATATATATTATACCATAAATATATAAAAATAAAAATGTGCTGGCATGCACCTTTTAGTTTGATGCATGCCAGCACAGGATAATTGCTAGTGAATAATGGTCATCAGTTAACCCCTAGGCTTAAATGCCCAAGGCGGCCGGCGACGGCGGTAGTTCATATTGCCGTACATCATCATTTTCCTTTTTTTCAAACACAGCCGTTGTTTCATCATACACATATAGCAATCCTCCTTTGTTCAAATTTGTTTGCGTAAGCGAAACTAATTAGTATTTTAACACTTCATTGAAAAAAAGTCAAATATGGTATATAATTAGCAAAAACGAAAGAAGGTTTATTATGATAAATACAGAAAATAATCCAGAATACTTAAACTCTTTTTTACAATACCAACTAGCATATAAGAATAAATCTCCAGAATCTGTTAATCAATATAATTCGGATTTAACAATGTTTTTAAGATATATGAAATACCATTTTAGATTAGCTAAGGAAAAAGAATTTAATCAAATACAAATTAAAGATTTTACTTTAGAACAATTATCTAAAATTAAGCAAGAAGATATACATAGTTTTATCTCCTATCTTTCTATTAATCGTAGATGTGGTC
>CALXWV010000063.1 GCA_944392515.1 uncultured Clostridia bacterium | reverse complement strand
ATGTATTAAAAGGTATGCTGCAGGTTCTGTTTTTAATTTTGATTTCAAATTTCTTAGTGCTAATCTAGGAGCATTTATAAGCTCATCTAAACTTGCTTGCATTTGTATTATTGCAGTATTTACTGCTAAATCATTACCTAAATTAATGCTATAATCTGGATTACCTTGCATTGGATGTCTTATTAATGTAATATTTCCTGTAGGTGTTTTTACTCCTAATGGTTTTAATATTGATGCTGTCAATATTTTATCTCCCATTAGATTTCTTGTCTTAAAACCAGTCCATTCTGCATATTGTTTCATTGCAGGCATACCATCTATTTCTTTTAAAGTTCTTTTTCCTTCTATTTGGGTTATTATTCCTGAATTAACTGTTTCATGGTATTTTCCAGTATATTCATTTACTAATTTCTTATTTGTAAAGAAAAAAGCTACTGCAACGCCTTCTGAAAATACCTTATCTCCAGTGAAGATTTTCCATTTACCTGTTAAGTCATCATCTGCACAACTTCCTCCAAACATTGGTACATCACCAATTACATCTTGGATTCCTTTTGCATATTCTTCTTCTTCTCCTGGATTTGCTATCATGAAAAAATAAGCTGGTGGAAATGTTGTTCCTACTTTGTTCATTGCATCAATTGCAACTTGTCTACCTGTTTCTCTTGCTGTTAGCATCTTAGGCATTCCTGAAACTCCAACAGCTGTATCAGGATCTCCTATTGCCATTATTCCAGCAAAGCCATTTTCAGATGTTATATATCCATCTGGAACTAAAATTCCTCCACTTGATGTACATCCTATTATAGGTGCTGTTCCTAATTCTTCCTTTGCACCATCAATTAATTTTTGTGCATCATATTTTACTGAACTAAATATAAAAGCGACTTTTGTTTGAATTAAATCAAGTACTGCCTTTTTTGCACAGGCCTTTCCTGCTAAAAAAGCATTTTCATCAGTACTCCAAGCTACATTTGCTTTCATTTGTATACCTCCTTTAAAAAATTAATCTGTTGTTTTTATATGTATGTTAATTGTTAGCTTTTGTCTATTTATTATTTTTCTATAATATATTACTCTAAAATATCTTCCCATCCGTTTGTCATATCTAGAATTCTATTTTGAGTCTGTCCTTTTTGCTCATAATATGATTCTTCACCTTTTCTTACTACATTTATAGCATCATTATCTTTTAAAGATAATTCTACCATTAAACTAGCTAAAATTGCTAATACTATTACAGTAATTACTAAAGATAATAAAGTTATACCATTTTCATTAGTTTTCATTTCTAGTCCTTTCTTTTTTGATTAATGATTTTTATCTAAAGGCCCAATATTTGCTCATTAGAAATTCTATAAAACATCCCTTATGCTATTTCCAATTATTTTATTAACATCTACCATCATCTGATTAAAAGCTATTTCATAATCAAAATACTCTTTAATATCTTTATTTTCTATTAAAACATTGTACATTTTAGCTAATTTTTCTTTTTTTGCTTTCTCATCAACTTCTTTATTTTGCATTTTTTGTACTTCCATAAGTTGCACTTCTTTTTTTAATTCTTCAAAATCTATAATTAATTGTCTTTTATTTGCATCTGCCATAAGTTTAGTTTTTGATTCTTTTAAATCTTTATATTGTTTAGAGTTTCTTATTTCTTCTGCTAATCTATTTGCTGTATCATAAATTTCCATATTTATTTTGCCTTTCTTGTTGTAAAATATTCACATTTTAAATTAATTCTAATTTATATGTAATATTAAATAATTTACAAATATATTATTTTATTAAGCATAAGCATTTCTTTTTCTGAAAGTTAAAAGATTTGATAACTCTTTTGCCGGATTTTGAGATTTTTTAGTTTTGTCTGCCTTTTCTTGGGCAATTTTTTCTGCTTGTTTTTGAGCTTCTGTTTGACATATTGCTTGTTCATAAACATAATGTGTATCTTGAGCAATTTTATTCCAACTATATAATTCTTTTACTTTTTTAACTGCATTTTTTGAAACCACATTGCATAATTTTGCATCAAATAATAATGTTAATACTGAATCTGCTATTGAATTTGAATTACCTGCATAACTTTTCATTCCATCAACACCATGTTCAACTATTTCATTTAATCCTCCTACATCTGATACAACAGTTGGAACTCCTGCTAGCATTGCTTCTAATGCTACTATTCCAAAAGGCTCATATGTACTTGGAAATACTGCAATATCTGCACATTTATACATTTTCTGAACTTTTTTCGAATCGCAATATCCTGCAAAATATACTTTATTTTCAATGCCTAAATTTCTAGTTTCTTGCTTTAGTTCGTCCATCATTCCGCCTTTTCCACAAATAACTAGTTTGGCATCATGATAATTATTAAGTATTTTTGGCATAGCTCCAATTAAATTTTGAATACCTTTTTCATAAACTAATCTACCAACATAAAGAATAATTTTTTCATTATCCATTGCAAATTGTCTTCTAAAGTCATAGTCTCTTTCAACTCCTGAAAAATTAGTTAAATTAATTCCATTAGGAATAACATTAATTTTTTCAAAAGGTAAGCCAAATATTCTTTGTAATTCATTTTTCATATAATTACTATTTACTATTACTTCTGTTGCTTCATAAGTAAGCATCCATTCTGTATCATTTATATATCTTTGAGTTTCATCATGTATTCCGCTATTTCTTCCATTTTCTGTTGCATGAATAGTTGCAACTATTGGAATATTATATGATTCTTTAAGTGCTTTTGCCGCATAAGCAACTAGCCAATCATGTGCATGTATAACATCAAATTTTCCTTCTTTTGCAATGATTTCATTTGCTTTTGCAAGCATATTAAAGTTAAGTTGCATAATCCAATCGATAAAATTATTAGGATTAATCATATAATTATCTACTCTGTAAACTTTTACTCCTTTGTCATCTTCAACATATGGGGCTGAACCGTCCTTATATGTTACTACAGTAACTTCATGACCATCTTTTATCATTCTATGAGACAAGTCATGTACAACTCTTGCTATTCCTCCTACTATTCTTGGTGGATATTCCCATGTTAGCATTAAAATTTTCATATTCCATGCCCCTTTCATAATTTTCTTTGGTTTTAAATATATTTTTCTACATCATATTGTATACAACTTTTCAACAAAAGTAAATAAGAAAAGACAAATTTTTTTAATATTTTTTTCATTTTTGTATTGATAAAAAATTTGCTTTGTTATATTATATTATGAGTATATTATAACTTTAACTAAGGAGGAGAATAATGCCAAGAAAATCAAAAGAAGAATTAATAGATAAAGATATAGTAGATAGCAAAATAACTAGTAAAAATAAACCTTCTACGGTTAAAGATAAAACTACTGTAAAGAAAGAAAAAGCTAAAAAAACAGCTACTAAAAAAGCTACTTCTACTAAAAGTGTGGCTACTTCAAAAAAAGATGAAAAAGTTAATTCAAAAGAATCTAAATCAAAAGTATCTGCGTCAGTTTCTTTAAGAAAAACATCTAGCAAATCTAAAAGTTCTACTAGTAAAAAATCTAATGCTAGTAAATCTAATGCAAAGACTAAATCATCTTCAACTGTAAAGAAGTCTAATATTTCATCAAAAGCAAATAAAAAATCTAGCAAATCAAAATCTTCTAAAATTAAAAAGCAAAAATTAAGTAATAAGCCAAAGAAATTATCTTCTATTACTTTAAGAAAAATAATAAACCAAAAAGATTATCCATTTATTTTAGAGTATTATGATTTACCATATAAATATAACAAAACAGTTATAAAAGCTTTAGCTCAAAATCCAAATACTTTATTTGTATATTGGGAAATATCTGATGAAGATGTAATAATCTTAAAAGAAAAATATGGAGAAAATATTTTTGATATAACAAGGCCAGTATTAATTATTCATAATTTAACAGATAAATATTCTTTTGAAGTAGATATTAATGATTTTGCAAATAACTGGTACATACATGTAAATGATTCAAAATGCCAATATGTTATTGAACTTGGTAGAAGACAAAAGGAAAATACCATAAATAACGTACCAGATAACTATTTATATATTACTTCTTCTAATATGATAGAAGCACCTAATGACCATGTACTATTTTATGATTCTGAACAAATTAGAGAAGTTCGCTTCAAAAATATTCATACAAATAAATATACTACAAGAGTAATAAAACCATTCTTGAAAAACATTTATGAATTATATAGTTCATTGCATTTAAGTAAAGAAAATGGAAGCTTTGATTTCAAAAATCCATCATCTCAAAATCCTACATCAAACGTATTTTAGGTTTTCTTATATTAGAAAACCTAAGTTTTAAATTATAGGCATTTTCTTTTATTAAAATATATGAGAGGAATTAATTTTAACATGAAAAATATAAAAGGATACGTAAGTTTCGTTCTTCATGCACATTTACCTTTTGTACATCATCCTGAAAGTGAAGATTACTTAGAAGAACAATGGTTATATGAAGCAATATCAGAAACATATATTCCACTTA
>CALXWV010000062.1 GCA_944392515.1 uncultured Clostridia bacterium | reverse complement strand
AACAGGAAATAGAGATATAACAGAAGAAATTGTCCAAGAAACTTTTTTAGTAGCAGTAGAAAATATAAATAAATTTAAAGGAAATTGTAAAATATCAACTTGGCTATGTCAAATCAGCAAGTATATTTGGTATAAAAAGTTAAAAAAAGAAAAATTTAAAAAAGAAATTCCATTAGATATATTAGAAAATTCAATATTATCAGATATGTCAATCGAAGGAAACATATTAGATAAAGAAAGAAAATTAGAATTATTTAAAAGAATTCAAAAACTAGATGAAGAAACTAGAGATGTAATATATTTAAGGATTCTTGGTAATTTTGAATATAGTGAGATTGCAAAAATAATGAATAAAAATACCAATTGGGCAAGAGTTGTATTTTTTCGTGGAAAGCAAAAATTAAAGGAGGGATTAAAAAATGAATAATGAATGTGATATTGTAAAAGATTTATTATTTAGCTATGATGAAGGAATTTTAAGTAATACGTCTAAAGAGTTTGTTGAAAATCATTTGAAAAATTGTGATAATTGTAAAAAGATTCTAGATGAAATAAAAAAACAGAATAATATTAATGATAGCTTAAATGAGATTGATTTCTTAAAGAAGATAAAGCATAAAATAAATAAAAAAAATATATTACTTGCTATTACATCAATATTTTTAATAATAATAATAGGTGTTGTTTTAATATACTTAGCATGTTATATGAGGAGAATCTTAATTACTAATGATTTAAAGGATAAAAAGAAAGAATATGATAATCTAACAAACTATTCTTATACACTTGAAATTACAGATAAATATGATAATAGCAAATCGGTGGATAGTTATTTTGTTAAAGATAATGAGTTTTATACCGAACAAAAAAGATATTCAAGTGACGGGAAAGAATCAAATGAATATGCTTATTGTGATGGAGCAACTGACTTTTTTGTTGAAGCAAATGGACAAAGATTTATATCGTTTAATAGAAAAGACGAGGCAATTATAGGAGATTTAGTTCCATTTAACTTAACATATTTAGGAAAATCAATCAATACTTATGATATAGAGAAAATTGTAGAAAATAGTGAAAATGGGAAAGAGTATTATGTAATTACGACAAAAGCAAATAATACTGAATATTATATAGAAAAAGATACTGGAATTACAGTAAAAATAATAGATGATTATTCTATAATTGAAATGTCATATGAAATAGGAAATGTAACTGATGAAGATATAGTAAAGATTAATAATAATATGACACTCAAAGAATGGTTTTGGAGTAATGTAAACAAATAAACATATATATAATAAAAACCTCAGCAAGTGAGATTAGCTCTCTCTTGCTGGGGTTTTAGTTTATGCCACGCCGTTTACTCCAAAGGGAGTAGTTCTGACGGGCAAGGTGTCAGGTTGTTTGGTATGAATGCTTCGAGACTGGACCTTATGGTACAAGTCAGAGTCAAGCTCAGGAAGCTTGTTTCTCCATGCCCACTTAAGGTCAACTTCCGGAATTCCGAAGAAGCTCGAGACGAGCTCTATAGAGAGCTCCGGGTGGCTTGTGAGATAAACTGCAGAGCAGATTACCTCTTCGTTTGTAACATTATACATGGGTAACACCTCCAAAGATTGGTAATATATATAATATCATAATTACCATAAAAAGTCAAATGACATTTTAAAATATTAATTTTTCTTTAAAAATATAGCAATAATTATTTTTTTCGTATATAATATAATATATAAATTTAGGGAGAAAACTATTGATTAATTATATTGTTGTTACTTATATAAAAAATTCTAAAGCAATATTAGAATATGAACTTAATAACAAAAAAATAAAAATAGATGCTTTTGTAGGTAGAAATGGAGTAACACATTCAAAAATTGAAGGAGATGGAAAAACACCTTTAGGCAAATTTTACTTTGGAAAGATATTAGGAATGCATAATAAAAATGAAATAGATATAGATAATTATATAGAAATAAATAAGAATTTATATTGGGTGGATGATATTAGTTCTAAATATTATAACAACTTAGTAGATATTTCAAAAGTAAAAAAAGAATGGAATAGTGCAGAACATTTAATTGACTACCATAAAGAGTATGAATATTTAATTGAGATTAAAGCAAATGCCGATAACATACCTAATAAAGGCAGTGCAATATTTTTACATTGTTCAAATAATAAACCTACATCTGGTTGTATTAGTATAGATGAAAAATACTTATTAGAAATATTAAAAAACATTAATAAGAAAACAATAATTGAAATAAAAAAATATAATATATTTATAATATTAAAATTTTAAATTTTTTGTGATTTTGAGGAGAAGTAAAACAAATGATTTTAAAAAACTTAATTCTAATGCTTCCAGAGAGCATATTAGCAGCTTTAATAAAAACAATAAGAACAAATTTAGATAAAGAAACAGCAGAATATATTGATAAAAATGGATTATACCATTTTACAAGAGACTTAGAAACTGCAAATAAAATAATAGAAAGTGGAAAAATTAATCCAACTAAGAGTATATTTGTATCTTATGGTATTCCAGGGGCTTTTATGTTTGCGGGAATTCCAGATTTAGATAATTATTTCAAAAATTTATCAGAAGGAGAATGGAATAATTTATTATTACATCCAGATCATATTTTATATGCAGTTAAAATTAATGCTAAAAAAAATGATTTAACTGATTATAAAATGAGGATTCAAGATGGAGCAATAATTGCGGAAGGTGGATGTGTTCTAAATCCGGAGCAAGCAGAAGTTAAAGAACTTGTAATTGATTATATACCAAATAAAGATGGTAAAAAAGTATTAGCCCTTAGAGAAAGAACTAAAGAGGAAATGGAGCAAGTAACAGATCTAGCAATGATGGGAGATGAACCAGTTGCTATCCCAGGAGGAAAATTTCACAATTATATACCTTCAAAAGAATGCATTGAAGCTATAAAAGAAGAAAGAAAAAGATTAGGATATATTCCATTACTTAATTTAATATCATCTGTAGTACATGTAGTACAAATAGAAAATAGAGATTCTATGAATGCAATTAAAAAATTATCTAGTATAGTTAAAGGAAAGTTTAATGCAATAAAACTAAATAGAACAAAAGCTTTGCCAGAAGGAAAGGATAATAAAGCTGAATCAATTTCTAATTTAAAAGTTTTAAAATCTGGTTCTTTTGAACTAAATAATTTAGTAAATTTAGTTAATGGTATTTCAAATGGAAATATTTCTAGTACTAGACCATCATTAAGTAAAGCTTATTCAAAATCAATTTTAGAATTAAAAAACCAAGGTATTAATCAAAATGCACTAGCTGAAACTTTTAAAAGTATAATTAGTAGCAGTTTTTATCAATATGCTAGGCAAAAAGAAAAAAATATAGATCAAAGGAAAATATATAATAGTAAAATACATGGAATTAATCATAGTAGAAAAGTGGCAATTTTGTCTTCTGCGATTCTTCAAGATTTTGGAATAAATTTTGATGAAAGAATGGTGGATATTTTAATGACTGCATGTTATTATCATGATATTGGAAGGATTATGGATTTTGGACCTCATGCAAAAAATAGTGTAAGAAAATTAAAGAAAATGGATTTAAGATTCGAAAATGGTGAAGAGTATACTGATGAAGATAGAAATATGCTATATACAATTGTCGAAGCTCATGAAGGTAAAGACTCTGATTTAAGTAAAATTATGAAAAAATATAATATTTCTGAAGAAAAACAAGAAGTTGTTAAATTTTATTCTTATGTACTAAAAGATGCAGATGCATTGGATAGAGCAAGAATTAGCACTAAATTCTACATGGATTTAAATCCACAATATTTAAGATTTAATGAATCAAAAAGACTAATTAACTTTTCTTTTGATTTGGATACAATTTGTAGGCATATTCCTTCAAAAGATTTAATGAAATTAGAAGCTTTTTCTGAAAGAAATAACAATTTCTATAACTCCTTAAGATATGAACAACAAAATGTAGATATTAATAAAATTGAACAATCACCCCAAATTACAAGAAACCCGGTTGATAAAGACTTTAGCGATTAAAGGAGAAATAAATGGATTCAATAGCAAAAGCAAAGAGTAAATTACCTCTAGATTTTATAACCGAATTAAATAATACATTTAATCCTAGAATTGTAGATAAAATTTTATTTGGAATGTTAGAAAAAAGGTATACAACTTTAAGAGTAAATAATCTAAAATATAATATAGAGAACTTGAAAAAGTATTTTGACAGTATTGGAATAGAGTATGAAGATGTTTCTTGGTACAAAGATGCCCTTATTATTTTAAATTCCAATGAAAGTCAAATACAAAACTTAGAAATATATAGAAATGGTTGTATATATATGCAAAGTTTATCTAGTATGATACCACCTCTAGTATTAGCTCCTAAAGAAAATGAAAGAGTATTAGATTTAACAGCTGCACCTGGAAGTAAGACAACACAGTTGGCATCCATGATGAATAATAAAGGATATATTTTTGCAAATGAATTAGATAGGTTAAGATGTGAGAGACTAAAATACAATCTGG
>CALXWV010000061.1 GCA_944392515.1 uncultured Clostridia bacterium | reverse complement strand
TTAGATTTCCATTTGATTCCAAAATTTCTTTTTTAGCATTTCGAAAATCTTTTATTATTTTTCCTTTATATCCGTTATTTTCTATGATTTCTTTTAACTCTCTTGCAAGTATCATATCATCTTCTACTATCAATATTTTTTGCATAATTTTGTCCTCCTAGAAGCATTATAACATATATTTTAGATTTTTAAATGACAATTTTGTAAGGTAAATAAAATGAGAGCCACTATTTCTAATGACTCTCTATAAGATAAATGGTGATGTTTTATAATAACTATTAAATAGTATTCGTTGTATTATTGTAACTTTTCTTCTTTTTAACAAATTAAGATTATGTCTATATATAATTAGTAATATTATTTTTATCTCTAAAATTGTATTTTATATATACATTACCAAGGAAAAATAAAATAAAAAATTAGTGCAGATAATACAATTCCTATAATGTAAATTTTTTTATTTTTAGCTCTTTTAAAAAATATTATTCCAAACACAATAACCCCAACAATATCCATTATTAATTGAAACAAAAATGTATTGTGTTGTAATAGATAATAAAAAATCGCAATTGTTTCTGCTACTAATGCACCTACTGGTAAAGAATACAACACTGAACTTAAAGGATTGTCTTTATTCCAATAATATAAAATAAAAGCTGCTATTGCACATGGAATAGAAAGCAACGTAAATAGTACAAACAAAGAAGTACGGAATCCACCAGAAAATAGTGGAATAAACATTCCTAATATTGCCTGTAATCCATAAAAACTCAATGTCATTCCAAACATGTATAAAAATGAACTAATACCTGCACATTTATTTGAAGTGCTTAATAAAACAATTATTGTATTTGTAATAATCCAAAATCCTAGTAATGTTTGAATTGATGAAAATCCCCACAAAGAATCCGAAGAGCAATAATCTAATAATCTACATATACATCCTACACATATACCAATTAGAAACACTATACTATAAGACTTAAATGTATGCCTTAGTTTTATATTTATCATACTAATATCCTCCATACAACTTATTATTTTTATTATAATATCATAAAAAGATAAATTACTCTATACTTTGTATAAAGTAATTTAAAAATTGTTATCTGTGTTTATGTTATATTTTATTATCACAATAGTATTTAAAAATATATATTATTTTTAATTGATTTATTTAGGAAATCCTAAATAAATTGCAAAAAGAACAAATAGTATTCCAAGTGCAATCAAAATTATATACCAATTGTTACTCTTCTTATTTCTACGATAAATTCCATAAACAATAAGAAATATCCCTAACAACATTGATGCAATCATTGCAAAAAAACCCATTTTATTTCCTCCTTTCAAGATGAATTACTCTATCATGACGATTAGCTATTTCCAAATCATGAGTTACAGTAATAATGGTAGTATTAAATTCTTTGTTCATTTTAAAAAGCAAATTTATAATCCTTTTTCTATTCTCAATATCCAAAGATGCTGTAGGTTCATCTGCTAAAATAATCTGAGGTTTCATTATTATTCCCCTAGCAAATACAGCTCTGGCTTTTTCTCCACCAGAACATTCGAGTGGTTTCTTTTTTAAAATATGTTGAATGTCTATTGCATTAATTATACTTTCGAAATCTTTTGAATTAAATTCTTTTTTTCTAGAGTCTGCATAAAGTAAAGGTAATTTGATATTGTCCTCAATCGTTAGAGAATTGATTAGTGCTGACTCCTGAAGAACAAAACCAATCTTTTCGTTTCTCCATTTAGCTAATTCACTTGTATGTAAATTAATAGTTGGTAATCCAAAAAGAGTATATTCACCATCATAATCCCTATCTAGCAATCCGATTATATTTAGTAATGAACTTTTACCTACTCCTGATTCCCCTACAATTGCAATTTTTTCACCAACATTAACTTCAAGGTTTAAATTATTTAAAATTGAAAGTTGTGTCTTTTTATTCTTATATACTTTTTCTTTAATTTTTAAATCAATAATTTTCATCATTGTAACACCCCCAAAGAAATTGGAACTTTTTTGATTTTTCTTAACATATTTTCTATTATAACTATTCCGATAATAATATCTGAAAGAATTACCACAAATAAAGCTAACCAGTCAATTCCAATTAAACCAAATAATCCATAAGTGGCAAAACTCGCATCTTTTCTTAACCAGCACCCATATCTGTTAAATGCAGTAAATATAAAGATAACTGTTAGATTAATACAGGAAAGTATTCCAAAATAACTATAAAATATTTTTCTCAACTTAGAATAACTTAAACCAACTAAAAAATTAATTGTAAAGTCTTTCAACATTAATCGAATACTAACTAATGCATTCCATATAGAAATACAAGTTATAACGATAAGCAAAATTAAAGTTGTTATTGCTATAATTTTTAGAGAATGAATATAATATTCATTAAAATAATCATAATTTTCTTTTTGGCTAAAAAAATTAAATTCGAGTCCTAGATTTTCTTTTAAAATTTCACTTAAATTTATTATCTTTTCGTTTGTGGTGTCTAGAATTGTTAAATCCATAAGTCCATTTAATTGAAGATCAATATTTGCATTATTAATAAATTCCTCATTAACAGGAACAAGAATTGAAAAATTGTAGTATGTCTTGGAATTTAGAGCATAATAATTTGAATGGTAAGCATTTTGCTTTAAAACTCCTTGAACTTTTAGGGTTATAGGTCGCCCAAGTACAGATTCTTCAATTTCTATTGTTGATCCTACAGGATATGTTTTACTTAATCCTTTTCCAATTAAAACAGGTATTTCATTGTCTAGTTGGTAATCAAAGTCTAGATTCTCTCCTTGTGAAAGTTCAAATTGGTTTAATTTATAATACTCCTCATTTATGTAGCTCAATGATATTTCCATATTATCAATATTAGGTATAGTTACAACGAATCCATCTGTATAAAAAGCATAATTAAAATTATTATTTAGATACTCATATACTACTTGTGTTCTATCTTTTGTAATTACATCCATATCAATATAACTATCCGGGTCTAAATTGGCAATATAAACACCGTTTTGATTTATATATTTTGTTTCTTGGTAACCTTGATATGTTGATAAAATTGAACGAGTAGCAGTAAAAGTCGTATAATTTGCCATACAAAGCAAGAGAATCATACTTATACCAAGTATCGCTTTTCTTAAAAATATTTTCGAAATAATAAACTTAAAAATTTTCATATTTTTGCACCTCTCTTGCACTAATTATTATATATACAAAGAAAATCCCAACCAAATATAAATTGTTGATTAAGTTAAAGTTAAAATATATATTTACTAAAGATGATAAAAGATAAATAAATATTAATATCATTAGACAATCAAATATATATCTAATTGTAATATTAAATATAGTATCACCTACAAGTTTTTTACAAAATATTTCTGTTTTTTTTCTATGCAACATTTGATAATGAAAAACTATCACAATGAAAGTAAATAGTAAAACTATTAATTTTTGGTAAGTAGTAAATTTATTCAAAAATTCTTTTAAAATATAAGATTCTAAATCTAAGGTCTTTATATATTCAAAAAGTGTATTTAGAAAAAAGCAAAATATATATACAGAACATAGTTCTAATACATCAGAAATTCTAAATAAAGATTTTTTTATTTCTATAATATTTTCTTTTAACATTTATGTAACAACTCCTTTCTTTGCAAATATTATATAAAGAACTGTCCGTTGCTACAAGCAATGCATTTTAACATTCATTTTTTTATGGCTATTAAATACTGTTTCAGAGATTAAAATTTATAAATTTTAATCTTTTTTTCTAGTCAAAAAAATCCCAACAACTAATCCAATAAATATAATTGGTGATATTCTAATAAATAACCATTCAAAAGAATGAAAAGTAACTCCTAAAACAGCATACTCGGTCTTATTATAATCCCAATTGAAGTATGGACTATTTAATAGAATTAGAGATATAAAAATAATTATAGTAATTATACATAATGAAATTAGTAACCAATGAACTACTTTTCTTTTTTCATTTTTCCTTTGTGATAATTGTAGGTTTATTATCTCCAATTTTTCAGAAATAGCTTTTAAATCATCTACTTTGGATTCAGCAATATTTTCTCCAAGTAATGTACTTACAGGTGTCTCGAGAACTTCTGATAATGAAATCAACATTTCTGCATCAGGAACAGATAAACCTTGTTCCCATTTAGAGACTGTTTGTCTAACAACATTTAATTTTATAGCAAGTTCTTCTTGTGAAAGACCTTTTGATTTTCTTATTGACTTAATGTTTTCTTTTAACATTTTACAACAACTCCTTTCTTTACAAATATTATATAAAAAAACACCCGTTGCTACAAGCAATGCATTTTAACATTTATATTTTTAATTATTAAATATTGTTTTATTTTTTCTAATTATATCCAAAAAAGAACAAATCTAAATATGATCTGTTCTTTAAAAAGCTATTTAATTAAATAATATACTCTTATCATTTTTAACTTCCAAATGTATTTATAAAAGTATGTACTAACATTGAAGAATAAACATTTTTATTTTTGTATCTAAAGAAACCTAAAATAACTCCTATTATTATACCTGTTAT
>CALXWV010000060.1 GCA_944392515.1 uncultured Clostridia bacterium | reverse complement strand
ATTGATGCTTTTGCAATATCTTTACCTTTTAATTTTCTGGGATTATATTGCTCATCTAAATACCTTATTATCTCTACAATTCTTCTATCTTCTTCTTTCTCTATTTCTTCTAATGGCACACCTTCATATTGTTTTATTTTTTTCGACCTTATAGTTATTAATTTACTTCCTAAATCTTTTTCATCCTTGTCTTTTGCAATTGAACTCGGTAATCTTCTTTCATATATTTCTTTATTTCCATAATTTTTCTCACACCACATCTTTATTTGTAATGCATTTTTTAAAGCTTGTCCTAAACCATATTCTTCATCTAACTGCCTTATTATCTCTACTATCCTTCTATCTTCTTCATTTTCTATTTCTTCTAGTGGCATTCCTTCATATTGTTTTATTTTTTTCGACCTTATAGTTATTAATTTACTTCCTAAATCTTTTTCGTCCTTGTCTTTTGCAGTTGTACTGGGCAATCTTCTTTCCCATATTTCTTTATCTCCATAGTTTTTTTCACACCACGATTTTATTGCTAATGCATTTTTTAAGCTTTCTCCTAAACCATATTCTTCATCCAACTGTCTTATTATCTCTACTATTTTTCTATCTTCTTCATTTTCTATTTCTTCTAGAGGTATTCCTTCATATTGTTTTATTTTATTTGTCCTTATAGTTGCTAATTTACTTCCTAAATCTTTTTCATCCTTGTCTTTTGCAGTTGTACTGGGCAATCTTCTTTCCCATATTTCTTTATCTCCATAGTTTTTTTCACACCACGATTTTATTGCTAATGCATTTTTTAAGCTTTCTCCTAAACCATATTCTTCATCCAACTGTCTTATTATCTCTACTATTTTTCTATCTTCTTCATTTTCTATTTCTTCTAGAGGTATTCCTTCATATTGTTTTATTTTATTTGTCCTTATAGTTGCTAATTTACTTCCTAAATCTTTTTCATCCTTGTCTTTTGCAGTTGTACTGGGCAATCTTCTTTCCCATATTTCTTTATCTCCATAGTTTTTTTCACACCACGATTTTATTTGTAATGCACTTTTTAAGCTTTCTCCTAGTCCATATTCCTCATCTAAATATCTTATTATTTCTACTATTCTTCTATCTTCTTTATTTTTTATTTCTTCTAAAGATATTCCTTCATATGTTTTTATTTTTGTTCTTATATTGTTTAATTTTTTTCCTAATTTTTTTTCATCCTTATCTTTTGCAATTGAACTTGGTAATCTTCTTTCCCATATTTCTTTATCTCCATATTTTTTTTCACACCACGCTTTTATTTGTAATGCATTTTTTAAGCTTTCTCCTAAACCATATTCTTCATCTAACTGCCTTATTATATCTACTATTTTTCTATCTTCTTCATTTTCTATTTCTTCTAGTGGCATTTCTTCATGTTGTTTTATTTTTACCCTTATATTCCTTAATTTTTGTCCTAAGTCTTTTTCATCCTTATCTTTTGCAATTGAACTTGGCAATCTTCTTTCCCATATTTCTTTATCTCCATAATTTCTTTCACACCATGCTTTTATTTGTAATGCATTTTTTAGACTTTCTCCTAATCCGTATTCTTCATATAATTGCCTTATTATCTCTACTATTTTTCTATCTTCTTCATTTTCTATTTCTTCTAGTGGCATTCCTTCATATTGTTTTATCTTTTTCGACCTGATATTATTTAATCTTTTTCCTAAGTCTTTTTCTTCTGTTCTGCTTGGTAATCTTCTTTCCCATATTTCTTTATCTCCATAATTTTTTTCACACCACGCTTTTATTTGTAATGCATTTTTTAAAGCTTGTCCTAAACCGTATTCTTCATCTAATTGCCTTATTATCTCTACTATTTTTCTATCTACTTCATTTTCTATTTCTTCTAAAGGTATTCCTTCATATTGTTTTATCTTTTTCGACCTGATATTATTTAATTTTTTTCCTAAATCTTTTTCAACCTTGTCTTTTGCTATTGAACTTGGCAATCTTCTTTCCCATATTTCTTTATCTCCAAAATTTCTTTCACACCATGCTTTTATAGCTAATGCGTTTTTTAGAGATATATTTTTTATATTAGAATCATCTACTTCATTTTCAAGTTTTATAAAATCTTGTAATAAGCTAGATATTTCAAATATGCCTATTTTTTCACTGCTAAAGTCTCCAGTAGAATTTCTTAAATTACCTTCTTTTTTTTCTGGTTTTGGTAATTCTATTTGCCATAAATCTATTTGACTTCCAATTTCAATTATTTGTTTAACTTCATCAATTTGTTTTTCATTTAAATCTTCAAAGTCTCCCTCTAAATATTTTTTATATTTTTCTTGAATTGCAAGTAATAAAGCTCCATATCCCGCTTCTTCTTTTTCCTTACTGTTTATATTAGGTATCTTTTCATTATGTCTTTGATACCATTCAACAATAAGATTTAACATTTCTGTATCGTCTTGCTCTGTTGATTCTAAATCCCACATTACTTTTAATGTGTTATTTACTAAATCTATTACTACTGGTCTATCCTCATCTTTAGTAGGATTATCTGGATCTTCTGAATATATGACTCTACCTAATTGTTGCAAATATAATATTCTTGAGTTTTCATCCATTGGTCTTAGCCAAATCATTCCATCTAACTTGTCTAAGTGTAGCCCTTCATTTGCTTTGTTCATAACTAGCATAAAATTTGTACTATCTGTATTACTATTTTCAAATTCTTCTAATTGTCTAGCATTTTCTTTATCTCCATATTCTCCAAGCATTGAATGAAAGTTTGGCACAATATCTGAACCTTTAAAATATTCTGTTATTTGCTTTTCATAATCTTTTATTTTATATTTTGCTTTTTTTCTTCCTATTACATTTCCATCTTCATCTTCTAGATTTTCTGCAACAGGTAAAAATACAATATATTTTTCTCCTCTTTTTACATTTTTTTGTAATATTTCAGATATACCTTCAGCCTTTTCTATTTTTCTTCTTAAAGCTTCATATTCTTCTAGCTTTTTATTTCTATCTTCTACATCTTCAATTTGTTCAATATTATCTTTTAATTCATCTAAACTACCATCGGACTTTAAATTATATACACAGCTTACTAATTTAGGATTTACAACTAACCCCATTCTTATTGCATTTGTTAAATTCATATTCATTGCAATATGTTTTCCAGATACTGCTTCTTTATTTGTATACCCTAACTTTTGGGCCATTTCATTAGCCATATTTATACCATCAGCATCTCTTCTTGGAGTAGCAGTAATTCCTAAAACTTTTGAACTTTTTTCTTGGTTTCCTATTAAAGTATTTAATCTATCTCCCCATTCTTTTGCACCAGTTCTATGTAATTCATCAAGTACTATAAAGTTATACTTTTTATTTATTATCTCTTTACCTTCTTTAGAAAGTAAACTTGGATATATAGAAAAATTTAAGTTTGGAAACACATCTTTTATTATGTCATCTTTACTTCTTCCGAATAGTATTTACTGGTCCATGTATATACTTTATTATATAATCTTTCATCTGTTCTATTATTTCATTTTGAGGTGCTAAATAAAGTATATCTTCATCTTTATGTTCCATTAACTGAGAAAGTGCAACAAAGCTTTTTCCTGCTCCTGTTGGTAATATTACTGATGCAAATCTATTGTCTCTTAATATTTCCTTTGCATTATCTGCCGCTCTTTGTTGATAAGGTCTTAATTTAATTCTAGTACCTTCAACATCATAATAGCCTAAAAATCTTTCTATTCTTTCTATTGATAAATCTTTATTTAAATCTTCAATATTTTCATTAAGTATTCTATCATACTGTTTAAGTCGTTTTTCTTTTATAGTTTGTTCTGTATCATTTTCTGTAACTTCAAAATCTTTACTTCTTGTTATAGTGTTTAATAAAATAGTAGGAATATTCTGTCTATCTATACCTCTTTCTTCTAATTTTTGGTATAAATCTAGGCAATATTCATCTTGCAATCTTTGTATTAAATTATTTTTTTCTTCTAGAGTAAGTTCATCTATTCCTATTTTCTGCCAATTATAAAGTGAAATAATTGCTTCTGCATAGTATTCTTCTTTTTCTATTTTATCTTCTCTTTTTGATTGTGCAAATGAGCTACTTATCACATTTCCAATATTAGATAATCCACCTTTTTTTAAAACATCTAATTCTTCTTGTTCAGATAAATCTTTTATTCTATCTACCAAATTAGCTTCATCATTTTTTAAATCTAAGGATACTGATTCACTAAGTTTTATCCCTTTATTACTTTGCCTTGTTATAATCTCTGGTTCTATTTCAAATCCATTTTTTGAAATATATTGTATAATTTCTCTATATTTTGAATCATTACCTGTAATTTGTGTCAGTACTTTTGCAAGTTCTTTTGCATTTACTTGTGATTTAGATAAGTAGAACATATTTTTTACTATAGAATTTGCTCTTCCATATTCTACTTTTCCATCTGTCAAGTCATACATTTCTTCTATGGATATATTATCTCTTACACTATATTCTTTTATAAGTGGACTATTTTCAGAAATCTCAATATGTTTTCCTTCATTTGCAAATTTAATTACTTCTCTTTTTAAATCTCTAACAACTTCTTCTTTATCTTGTCCATCTAATTGTTGTAAAAGTGCAAA
>CALXWV010000059.1 GCA_944392515.1 uncultured Clostridia bacterium | reverse complement strand
TTCTTACATTTTCTACTTCTTCCATTGTAATTCCTCTAAAATCTAAAATTGCATAAATTACTTCCATTACATCTGCCATTTCTTCTATATTATAGTCTGCAAGATATTCATTTACTTCCTCTTTTAGTTTTTTATCAAGCTCTTCTCCATACCTTTTATCATCTAATGTTTCGTAACTTACTTTACATCCTTTATCTTCCATTAATTTCACATTATTGTCTCTAATTAGCTTATTATATGTATATATCATTCCCCATCACCTCTACAAACATAGTTTATCATAAGGAAATAGAAAAATAAATAGAAAAGCTTATATATTTTAATTATGTTGATTTTTAGCTTATTTTATGATATTATGTAAATATCGGAAGGAAATATTATGAAATTTTTAGAAAAGATTAAAAGATTTTTGTTTGGTGATATCTCCCCTACTACTGAAAATTTTAAGGCAGAGAATAATATTTCAAGAATTGATTTATCTCATATAGAAATAAATAGAGATTTATCTGAAGAAGAAATGTTATTAAAAAGTAGCTTTAGCCAAGAAATAGCACAAGGAGATATTAATAGTTTAATTAAATATGGAGAAGATATGGCAAAAGAGATTAATTATTATCTAGAAGTTTCTAGAAAAATAATTAATCAAAATTTAGAGCTCTCTTCCCCATCAAATAAAAGCTTAAATATAAATGATGCTATAAAACAAAAAGTTACAATTTCTATTAATATTTCAGAGATTAACAGGATTATAGAGGATTTACAAAATATAAAACGAGAATCTGAAATTAGATTATTAGCTTTAGAAGAAGCACAAGATTTAGAATTAAAATCAGCTTCTAAGAAGTTTTTCTTTTTTAGCAATAAACGTGATGTTACAAGACTAAAATCTATACAAACTGCAATTTCTAGAATTGCTACTACAGTTTCTGTTATAAATTCAGTAATACATAGTATTAAAATTGAATATTATTCAAGTTTAAAAGAGAATACTGCATTAGATAATGTAATATCTCAAAATAATCCTGAGGAAAATATTGAAATTGCAAATAATTGCTTGAATGATTTATATTATGAATTACTTTCAAAAATAGATGCTATTGATAATTTAAACAATTCTTCAAATCTAGAAAATTTTAGAGGGCTAAAAGAAACACCAAAAGAAAAAGTTGAGCAGATTACTAAAATGAAAGCATATATTGATTTATATGTTGAAGAAAATCAAATTGATTTTTTTAAAAAAGGTGGTCACTTTGATAAAGCTAAAAAGTTATTAGAATCTTTAAGTGAAGAAATTGAAAGTGATTATTACGATTGGGATGTGTGGTATAAAAATAATTGTAAAGAAATTTTTGGAGAATATCGTTCTAATTTCTTTTATAATAAATATAGTGATAAATTTAATTCATTATTCAATATTATTGAAGTATTTGGTGAATATGTTCCAATAAATTTTAAAGAAAAATTATATAAAACAAATTTTCTTAGATTTATAAATTCTACCCAAGAAGGTAAGGCATATTTTCATAGAGGTGAAGAAGAAGTTGCGTTTTATTGTAATTTTATATCAGATATGATATCTGATATATATACTTCATCTACAGATATTGATGTAATTAACTTTATGGATAAATATATAAAACCAAGAAGTCCTAAAGATATCTTTTTTGATAAAGATAAAACTTTTTTAATTGCTCTTTGTAGAGTGCATTCATTAGGAAAATATGGTTTATATACTTTAAAGATATTTCCATTATTTTCAAGTAATCGTGATTTATTTTCATTGGACGGGGTTTATGCAATTGGGAAAAAAGTCCGTAATCCTTTATTTTATAAATTGCAAGTAGAAAAACATCTAGCAAAACCTGATAAAATTAGAGAGCATCAATATGCATTAAAAACTAGAGCAAAATTAGATATTTATTCAATGTGGTATAAAGAAATGATAATAAGTAAGCCATCACATATTGACCTTCGAGATTTTGCATTTGCACAGCTTACACATGATATAAATAAAAAAGTTAGACTTGATCAATCAAAGCCTGAAAATTTAAGATTATGGAATACTGCCAATATATTTCTTAAAGTAAAAGGAAAGAATAATGTATTAATACGTAAAAATATAGGTCAACTTATTTATAACTTTAGAAATTGTATACCTGCTTATAGAGAAGAAATATTTAGTGACAAAGAATTAATTAATAAATTAACTAATGTTGAAAGTTTTAGAACTGATGATACAATTTCATCTCACATTTATTATTCAGATGATGGAAAAACTTTTATATCTCTAAGTGGTAAAAATGATTTTAAACCTGGTAGGATGGATTATACAGAATTTATGGATAAGATGCTTTCTGTTTATATTATACAACTTCTAACTCTTCAAAAATATAATTTTGTTTATAATGGAATTTATGTTGGAAACCCTAATAAAGAAGAACAAATGAGGAATAATCCATCATCTGATGATATATTAAAACAGAATTTAATTTCTGGAATTATCGATTTTTTTAAATATGAATCTCATTTTATATATAGTAATTTATTTGCCGAAGGATTATCTAATTTGAAATCTGAGCAATTAGACAGAAGAAATAGAAATTCAAAATATAGGTCTAATTTTGCTTTTTCAAGCAAATGTATAGATTTTTATCTATCAACAATTGCAGTGAATCAGTTTATGGGAGATGAACAATTTAATAGAATTTCTTTATTATTCACACCAGACTTAGTTCATTTAATTATAGATAATAGGCAAATGTTTGATGAATATTTAAAAAAATGTAAAGCAGATATTAATCATAATGAGAATGAAAATCCCTCGATGATATTTGCAAAATATTCAATTAATCCATGTAAGGAAATTATAAAATTATATAGAGAAGAAAGAGATTTATAATTAGAAAAGTAAATAAAATTAAAATCCACCATTCCTTTTGTTATAAAGGAATAAGTGGATTTTTTTCTTGTTAAAGATAAGCTTTATTTTATTTCATATGCTTCACACAATAAGGACACTTTACTGCATAGATAGTCATCTCTGCCATTGAACTACACTCCTTAAAATAATTATTTCAATGAGTTCCATATAAAACTTGCTATTTGCAAAATATATTTCTGGTAGTTTTCAGGAAAGCTAATTAATTTCCCTGTTAATCTCATATATTTTTGTTTTTCCTGCTAAAATTTTCGTGTAGATTGATTGATAAAACATAGATACAAGTTGTCCTATTAAAGTACAATAAGGTGTAGGTATAAAAGACATAATGGTTCTTAATATATTAGCAATTTGCTTATGTATAGTAGTTTTTAAAGCTGAATATTCTAATTGCAAATAATATGTTTTTATTGTATATAACGGATACATAATAAAACAAAGAATTTCACCTAATATAAATATACCTGTGATTAATAAATCTGTATTATAACTATTATACATTGTTAAACTCATTATAATTATTGATGCTATTAACATAGATATTAATTTATATGCATTTTTTAAATGTTCTTTATAACTAAATTTCCCTTTACTTAAATCTATTTTTGCTACAATACCTATTGCATGTGTAACGTCCCATTGCATATCAGTAACTAAAGTTGAAAAAGTAATTGCTAGTACATATCTTTCTCCAAATTCAAAAGCATTACTTAGTCCAAACAAATATATTATAAAAAAGTTTATTGAAGTAAATAATTCAACTGAATCATATTTTACACATCTGGCTAAATTAATAGAAATCTTAAAATTTTCCATATTTTTTATTACTATTATAATTGTATAAATTAATAAAATAAAAATGGAAACTATGCATGTTATAAGTTCATCTCTAGTTATTATTGCTGTTCCAATTAGTGTAATAAAATTTATTAAATTAAATGTTATTGCTATTTTATTAGCTTTTTTATTTTCTTCTTTGTAATATAATTTTGTTAATATGAATTGTAACACTAATTGTAAATATATTTGAATTATAGAATATATACCAAATATTTTATATGTATTTATATCCATATTCATAAAAGAAATATATTTTTCTATATTGAAAATAATAATCCCAAATATCAATGCTCCTAATACGACGCCTAATAATATTCCTGAATTCACAGCATTTTTATTATTATCTTTATATGCACTTATGTTAGCACCAGTAGAAAAAATAGACTTAAATGTATTCATTATAAATTGTATTGGATATGTTAGCGAAAATACATTAATTAAATTACCACCTAATATAATTCCTAACAGAAACCATCCTGCTATTGGAACTACTGAAGTAACTAATATATCTAAACTTATTCTTAGTATTCTTTTCATTGTTATACCTCTTTTTCAAAACTCTGTAACCTTTAATTTTACTTTTCTTTCAACACTGTTATTTTCTTCTTGTTGAACTGTCAAGAATTCCTTGACAGTTGAATCTTCATTTAATTCTTCTTCATAAAAATATTTTTAATTTGTATTCTATCATACAAAAATTAATTATTCAATCATTGTTCGTTCCTACGCTTCTTATGCTTGTAAACAAATTAGATTGGTGCAATGACATCAATCAATATATAGTGCAACTCGAATACCAATACCATAATAATAGGTTATATCGACATCATGAGCATCAGCCTTACGTGGAGCACGTTTTGTAACAGAATCATGAATGTTATATGGCTCTTATTTATCCAATCAAATTTTCTAAATATTCAATCATAAATAAAGGAATATTTAATACTTTACCATC
>CALXWV010000058.1 GCA_944392515.1 uncultured Clostridia bacterium | reverse complement strand
TAATTGCAACATTAAATCTATTTGAATTATAGTATATAAAAGCATCAAAAATGTTAAGTGTTTCTCCTATGCTTTTTGAAAATTCAATAAAAGGAATTATATCAATAATTACAATTATTACTCCTATAAGTAATGCAATATATGTTCTAGGAGATCTTAAACTTTGTTTTAGTTGGTATTTACATATATTAAACATCTTTTAATCTCCTTTTTGCTAAAATACTAAATACTACACTAGCACCAACTAGTATCACAATCTGATATATAAATGGATAAAACATATTTGGTAAAAAAAATACTGTTGGTAATAGCATTGTAAGTGGGCTAAATATTACTAAATCGCCCATTCTATAAAAGATTAAATGTAAAAAATAATATATTGAAAATGGTGCTACAAGCGATACATATCTATTTGGTTTAATACTCGAAACCATAAGACTAAAATTTGACCAAACAGCTCCAAATAAAAATGCTAAAATTAAGAACACTATTGCTACAAATAAACCATTCCAAATATATTGGATATTATCAAAAATAGTGCCACTTAATAATGTATCAAATTGTGAAGCTCCCTGAACATTTAATTCTCCAGTAATTAAACAATATAACATTAAAATAAACATTGGTATAAAAATTGCTAATCCTCCAGAAACAGTTGAACATATCAAAGTTTCTTTTATATATTCTTTTTTCTTTTTCCTTACAAGTATATTTCTTATATACCCACTATTATAATCTTCACAAAACATTATTGCTGAAGGAAGTGCTGCAAGTATTGGAGCAAATATTGAAAAAGTAGAATGAGATACTGCAAAATCGAAATTTTCTAAAAACATACCTCCTAATTCAATACTTCCAAATTTAGATATATAATTTATATTATTTATTATATCTCGCCATAATAACATTATTGTACCTATGACTATACTTGCTGTCATACCTATTCCAAAAATTGATGTTTTAAGTCTTTTGACAAGTGATTTACTCAAAATGTATCACCTCTTGTTCCTTGAATTAAATCTCCATTTGTTGCATTTATAGCTAAAATTCTATTTCCATAATAATTTCTTTCACTTTCATTACAACCAATATAAAATCTCCAACTTGGTGCAACTGATACATTTTCATATAAATCTTTAATAACAATATATTCAAATGTAATCTTACTAATTGTAATTTCTTGCTCATCTATATCTAAGCCTTCAAAACTAATTAGTAGTTTATTATCTTTTAATGATTGTGTAGCTTTTTCTAAAGATATTATATTTATATCTTTATTTTCTTCTTCTAAATCATATAGTGAGCCATATATTCTTTCTATTCCATTATTATCAACATAAAAAGATATGTCATTATAGCTGGTTATTACCATTCCATCTATTACCTTTTTATAATGAATCCAATAAAATGGCTTACCTCTCGTCTTTCCATAATAATGTATATAATCTAACTGATATTCATTCTCACTATCTATTTGTTTTAAAAGATCTTCACATAATTTAGTAGCATCTTCTTCTGATATTCCAAAAGTATTTACTGGTGCTGAAGTATAAATATTATAATCAAGAGGACATAAATCTACATTTCTGTATTCCAACAAGAATGATTTTTCCCCTGCAATAGCTTCTCCACTTTTAGGATAAGATACTTCATATAAATAATAATCTCCTATTTTATCACTTTTTTTAAGTTCCCATACATTATTTCTAACATCATATTCAGCTTTTGAACCTTCATCTTTAAATAATGTTTGAAACAGTTTTGTACGAAAGTTATCGGTTATATCTTCTAAATTGTATTTGTAGTTTCTAACTCTTTCTACATTACTTACCTCTATTATTGCCTCTAAATTTATTGTATTACTTTCGTTTATATTTATTGTTTCTTTTACTTTTTTATTAGATGCACTATTTATAATTTCTAAATTTGCTGTATTATTTTCAGTATTATTGTTATTATTAAATTCTTTTTTATTTGAAACATCATTATTTGGATTATATGCAATATTATATATTGTTTCTTCATTATTATTTTGCTTATCTCCACTCATAAAAAACATAATAATAATTGCTATAAGTACTATTAAAAAGATAATAAATAATATAGTTTTTCTTCTCATTATTTTGTTCCTCTTAAATTAAAAATTTATATATTTTTCTGGATTAATACTTTGATTATTTAACTTCATCTCGATATGTAATCTATTCCCTGTTGACATTCCAGTTTTACCAACTTTTCCTATTACAACTCCACTTTCAATGTTATCTCCTTTATTTACATATAGTTCTGAACAAGAAGAATATAACATTTGTATTCCATCATCACTCTCGATTATTAAGTATTTTCCTAATCTTTCAGTTACACCTTTTTCTACTATTATTCCGCTATGAGAGGCAATAATATTTGTACCTTCTTCTGCGCTTAAATCTACTCCTTTATATTCATTACTATATCTAAAACTTACTTTATATTCATCTAAAATTGGAACTATATAGTTTTCTTCCCCTGAAACATTTTGTGTATCATCTTGAATGATATTACTTACTGCTAAGGAAAAATTAATGTTTGGGAAAATTAATATCACTATAAATGCTAAAGTTAATAAGGTTATTAAAATACTAATTATAACAGTACTTTTTGACTTTTTATTTGTTTGCATTATGTTATAAAATCTTTCTTTAATACTATTTCTTGAATTTGCAAAACAAGATATAGTTTGAATTTTAGGGTTTCTATTTTCTTCAATTTGTTTTAATAATATCTTTCCGTATTCTGATCTTATATTAATACTTTCATTATTTAATACTTTACTATCTACATTCAATTCCATTATTTCATCTACTAATTTAGTTATATAATAAGTTATTGGATTAAACCAATATAAGCAATTTAATATAAGTAATATAAACTTAAACTCTATGTCTTTATTTTTTATGTGATATATCTCATGTTTAATCATAAATTCATATTCTTTTACTGTATAATCTTTTTTAGGGAATATTATTCTTTTTCTTATTATTCCTATTGAAATAGGGTTATCTATTTTTTCAGAAATTCCTGTAATTATATTTCTTTTTGCTTTTAAATCATTATTTAATTTATCTACTATTTCTTTTGAAACATTATCATAATATTTTATTTTTAAGCTTTTAATATAAATCATATATGATATTAGATTATAAATTAATAATAAACTTGCTATAAACAACCATATTAAAGGTATATACTTTATTATTTCATATATTGTATTGCTTTTTATATCTATATTTTTTTTAAGCAAATTAGTACTATCAAATTTAAGTATTTGACCTGTATTAGTTAAATTTTCTATATCTACCTGTTCTATATAAGATTGCCCTTGTATATTTGCTTTTTCATTATCTGCAAACTTTGGTATATTAATATGTAAAAAAGGTATTATTAATAGTAATATAGCTATAAATCCTATCATTTTATAAATATGATTAGGTTTATATTTATTTTTATTTCTAGAAACAAATATTAAAAACGGAAACGCACAAATACTTAATATTGTTCCATAGATAAATATGTTTTGAAAAATATCTAACAACATCTATTTAGACTCCTCATTTTCTAATAATTTTTTTATCTCCTCTATATCTTCATCAGTTAAATCATTGCTGTCTTTGATAAGTGCTGCTATAAGTTTTTTACTTGAATTGTTATACATCTTTTTCACAAAATTTTTTGTTTCAATTTTTGTATATCTTGACGGATTTACTAATGGAAAATAATAGTTAAACCTTCCTATTTTTTCAGATTTTATAAATCCTTTATCTATCAATCTTGATAATATTATTTGTAATGTCGATAGTTTCCAATTAACTTCGTCTTTGAGTTTAGAAAGTATTTCTCCTGTTGAAATTTCTTTATTATTATTCCATATTACCATCATTACTTTAAGTTCTGAATCTGGTAAACTTTTAATTTTTTCATCCATATTATGTTCCTCCCATAACAGACTTTTGTCTGTGCTTATATTATCACATACATTTGTCTGTGTCAATAGTTTATAAAAAAAGATTAGCTATGTTATAAACTAATCTTTCAAATTTATATTATAAAGAATTTATTAATTCATCATATTGATTTGATAAATTTTCATTATCAAATACTATATTTTCTCCATCTAATTCCCAACTATTTTGGTTTTCTGATAATAAATTAAAAACTTTTTCTGATGTATTAAGTAATTTTATTATTTCATCTATTGAATCTTGTACTGTTGTATCCTGTGAGGCAGATGACATATCACCTACAAATTCATCTTTATATAAATCTGTATAATAACTATCTAATCCTTTATCATTTATATATGACATTGCTTTTTCCTCTGTTAAAAATTCTATATATTTATTTTTACAATCTTCTAATGTGGTTCTTGTATTTGTAATGTATTCTTTTGACTTATTAAAATCTTTTCCATCTTCTTTATAATTTTCTACAGTTAGTAATGTTGTTATTTTTTCATCATTTAATATATTAGCTATTTTTATGCTATTATCAAAATTTTCTCTTAAATAAGTTTTAAAAGCTTCTTCTACTATTGCATAATCTCCTTTAGTTACAATTCTATCTAGTCTATTATTTATCTCGTCAATATCAATATTTTGTGCATTTGATAGTTCGCTTAATTCTGTTAATTCTGTTTTTAATTTTTTCTCTTGTTGCATATCCGTAAATACAAAGTATCCTACTCCTATAAGTGCTATAATTATAATAATAAGTAATACAATTAAAATTTTCTTTTTCATAAATATAATTCATTCCTTTCGCTCTACTCAAGGCACAACACGGTATGAAACATGCCTTTTGCAGAAAAATTT
>CALXWV010000057.1 GCA_944392515.1 uncultured Clostridia bacterium | reverse complement strand
AGAAACAAATAGAGGAATCTATGAAGATAAGATTACTAAGAATATGTTTGCTACAGAATATATTTACCACAGTATAAAATATGATAAAACAGTTGGTATAATAAACCAAAATGAAGAAGAAGGATATGAAGAAATTGCTGAACCAGTAGGTATAATTGCAGGTGTAACACCAGTTACTAACCCTACATCAACAGTTATGTTTAAGTCTTTAATTTCAGCTAAAACTCGTAATGTAATAATATTTGGATTCCATCCAAATGCTCAAAATTGTAGCGCTAAAGCAGCAGAAATTTTAAGAGAGGCAGCAGTAAATGCTGGAGCTCCTAAGGATTGTATTTTATGGATAGATAAGCCATCAATTACAGCTACAAGTATGCTTATGAATCATCCAGATGTTGATTTAATATTAGCAACGGGTGGAACAAGCATGGTTAAAGCTGCATATTCTTGTGGCAAGCCAGCACTTGGAGTTGGTCCTGGAAATGTACCATGTTATATTGAAAAATCTGCTAAACTTAAAACATCAGTTAATGATTTAGTAATGTCTAAATCTTTTGATAATGGTATGATATGCGCATCAGAACAATCAGTTATTGTAGATGAAGAAATACATAAAGAATTTGAAGATTTAATGAAAAAAGCAGGTTGCTATTTCTTAAATGAAAAAGAAACAAAAGATTTACGAGAGAAAATGTTTGATGAAGATAAATTAAATAGCTTTGTAGTTGGAAAAAGTCCTTACGATATCGCTAAAATGGCAGATATTGAAGTACCAAAAGAAACAAAAGTATTAGTTTTAAAAGAAAATGGTGTTGGAATTGAATATCCATTTTCTAAAGAAAAGTTAAGTCCAGTTCTTGCATATTACATTGTTAAAGATTCTAAAGAAGGAATTAACCTTGCAGAAAAACTAATTGAATTTGGTGGAATGGGACATTCAGCAGTAATTCATTCTGAAAATAAAGAAGTAATACAAGAATTCTCAGAAAGAGTAAAGGTTGGAAGAATTATAGTAAACTCACCATCTACTCATGGTGCAATTGGAGATATATATAATACAAATATGCCTTCACTTACACTAGGTTGTGGAACATTTGGTGGAAACTCAACAACATCAAATGTATCAAGTGTTAATTTAATAAATATAAAAAGAGTAGCAAAAAGGAGAGTTAATATGCAATGGTTTAAAATTCCAAATAAAATATATTTTGAAGCAGGATCTCTACAATATTTAGAGAAAATGCCAGATATTTCAAAAGCATTTATAGTAACAGACCAAGGTATGGTTAAATTAGGATATGTAGATAAAGTATTATACTATTTAAGAAAAAGAGAAAAATATGTTCATTCACAAATATTTGCAGATGTAGAATCTGATCCATCTTTTGATACAATTAAAAAAGGTGTTGAAATGATGAATAACTTCCAGCCAGATGTAATTATAGCAATAGGTGGTGGTAGCCCAATAGATGCTGCAAAAGGAATGTGGTTATTTTATGAGCACCCAGATGCAGATATTGAAGGTATGAAACTTAAATTTATGGATATTAGAAAAAGAACATATAAGTTTCCTAAACTTGGAACAAAAGCTCAAATGGTTGCAATACCTACAACTTCAGGTACAGGTTCAGAAGTAACATCATTTGCAGTAATTACAGATAAAGAAAAAAATAAAAAATATCCACTAGCAGATTATGAGCTAACACCAGATGTTGCAATAGTAGATACAGATTTAGTAATGAGCCTTCCAAAATCTATTACAGCAGATACTGGTATGGATGTTTTAACTCATGCATTAGAGGCTTATGTATCTAATATGGCATCAGATTATACAGATGGTTTAGCTGAAAAAGCAGCAGAACTAGTATTTAAGAATTTAAGAGATGCATATAATGATGGAACTAATAAATATGCAAGAGAAAAAATGCATAATGCAAGTACAATAGCAGGTATGGCATTTACAAATGCATTTTTAGGAGTATGCCATTCAATGGCACATAAAATAGGAGCAGAATTCCATATTCCGCATGGAAGAACAAATGCAATACTTCTTCCTTATGTAATAAAATATAATGGAGTAGATGACCCTACTAAATTTGTATCCTTCCCTAAATATGAATATTATATAGCAAAACATAAATATGCAGAAATATCTAGAAGAATGAACTTTCCGGCATATACTGATGATGAAGGATTAGAGTCATTGGTAAAAGAAGTAAATAAATTAAGAGAAGATGTAGGAATACCTAAATCTTTTAAAGAAGCGGGAATAGATGAAAAAGAATGGCTTGCTAAAGTAGATGAATTAGCAGATAGAGCATTTGAAGATCAATGTACATCTGCAAACCCAAGAGTACCACTTGTTAGTGAAATAAGACAAATACTTCTAGATAGTTATTATGGAAAATAAATAAAATATTACAAAAATGTAATATTAAAACCATTGACTATAAACCAAAATAAATATAAAATAATAAAGAAATTATTCTATTTCATATAAATAGTAAAAGTACATTGAAAACTTAATATTCAAGGAAAAAGAATGTATAAATACTATTTATATAAGTAGACATAACAAAATACAAAAGATAAAACAATCAAAAAGTAAAACAAAAAATTTAAATCTTTTATTTTATTAGATTAAGATAAAAATTGAGTAAACAAATGAAAGGAGTAAATTTATGAAATCAAGAAAAGAAAAAATCTTGAATATTAAAAAATTAAGAAACAAGTAAAAGGTATTACTCTTATAGCACTTGTCGTTACTATAATTGTCCTTCTTATCCTAGCAGGAGTAGCACTTAACCTTACAATAGGACAAAATGGAATATTCCAAAAAGCACAAGATGCAGCAAATACATGGAGAAATGCAGAAACAAATGAACAATTAGCTTTAGAAGAAGGAGCAGATTTAATTGATGAGTATCTAAACGGCAATAATGATAATCCAAGTACTGGAATTACAACAGTAGATAATGTACCAATTCCAAATGGCTTCTATTATGCAGGAGGAAGTAAAGATACAGGCTTAGTTATATCAGATAATGAAGCAGATAAAAAAGAATTTAGTGATGCAACAAAAGGAGATTCTGTACAAAATACATTACAAGGAAATCAATTCGTATGGGTACCAGTAGATAATCCGGATGCTTTATTTACAACATCAGAAGCTGGAGTAAAACTTGAAGGAGTAGAAACAAAAACAAACGTATATAGTAACTTAACAGTAAGAAGTGGAGATTCATATATTGCAGGAATTCCAGGAGAAACAAGTAAAGTAAGAGAGCCAGATGTATTAAGTAGTTATGATAAAGAGGAACAGTATTATAGAACAATATTAGGTTTTGATAGTACAAAAGCTATGGCAGATAGTTTTGTAGCAGAATATAAAGCTATGTCAGACAGTATAAAAAAATATAAAGGATTTTATATAGGAAGATATGAATTAACAGGTTCAGTTGATTTTCCAACAGAAAAGAAAGGTGCATCATTAACAGATCAAAATTGGTATAATTTATATAAAGCATGTCAAAATGTAGTACAAGATGAAACAGGAAACGTAAAAAGTACAATGATATATGGAGTGCAATGGGATGCAGTATGTAGTTGGTTAAAACAAAGTGGATTTGATACAGATTCAAATTCAAGTAGTTGGGGAAATTATAGTAATAGTTCTGGAAATGCAGATATAGAAGGAGCAGGTTCAAAGCAAGATACAGGTTTTAGTGAATACTGGAAAGCTAATAATATATATGATTTAGCAGGAAATTGTAGGGAATGGACACAAGAGGCGGGCTCTTCTAGCGACCGTGTTAATCGCCGGTGGTAATTACATCAGTTCCGGCTCTAGCTATCCAGCTTCAGACCGTGACGGCATCTATCCGTTCTATTCGAGCAGCAGCTACGGTTCTACTCGTGCCGCACTTTATATAAAGTAGTACTGAACGCTGTTGTGGCATTTTAATGCCACATACAGAAATGAGTAAATTAGTGTCTTGTTCAATATAAAAATTTATAGATAAAGTAGGTAGGAAACGGTCTTATAGCGTAAGCTAAAGGTCGTTCCTACCTTTTATTTGTTAAAAAAATAAAAAAGTAAGCCAAAAAGTATTGACACAAATTGGAAAATACTGTATTATATAAGCGTAATTATAAAAAATATTTTTTATTAATTCAAATTTAATCTTTTAAGATTATTAGTTTCAATAAAATTAAATTCTAAAGTAATTCAAGAAAAATTTAAAATTAAATAATTTGAACTGGTTAAAATATATACTAGATTTATTAATTATGCCCAAAAACTTGACGAAATATAATAAAGATGATAAAATAAAGGAGGTAAGATTGAAAATCATATAATAGAAAATAATAAGTCTGAAGAAATAAAATATATTGCATCATATATAAATGAAAGAATTAGTAAGAAGTGTGGCAAAGATGTTGCAAAACTAATGATAAAAAATATAGAAAGAGAAATTAATGAGGAGGAGGAAAAGAATATGTTAGAAGCATTTGTTGATAGGTTCCTAGAGGAAGGAAGAAAAGAAGGAAGAAAAGAGGCAAGGGAAGAAAGTCTAAGTCAGGTCGCAATTAATATGCTAAAAGAAAAATGTGATAAAGCTTTGATAAAAAAATACACAGGACTAAGTGATGCTAAAATTGCAAAATTAGAAAAAACATTACAAAGTGTATAGATATACATGTTCAAGAGTTATTGTAAGAATTATATGGTATGTTTAAAAGCATGCCATATATTTTTAACTTAAAATCATTTGTAGCACAATATGGAAATATATATCAATTGACAGTTGACTATTTATGCATTATAATGTGAGTACTCTTAAAAAAAGAAAATAAAA
>CALXWV010000056.1 GCA_944392515.1 uncultured Clostridia bacterium | reverse complement strand
TATTCTTTTATCAGCTCTTGATCCACATAGAATTAGAGCATATAAAAAGAGGCTAACATTAGCCCCTAAAAAGAAACCTATTAAAAATTTTATCATCTTTTCCTCCAGTTCTCCTTGTTTTATCTTATTATATATGTTATAATTTTTCTATCTTAGTTTGTTAGATAATATGTTATAGTAATTAGACAGCTTGCTTTTCTCTAACAATAATCTAACAAATCGTAAAAACTTTTAAAAATTGGTAACGTGCTGGTACATAATCTTTTGCTAAAATTAATGCCTTTTTTTATTGAATTTTAGCATGATTAGTAGACCTTTACAAAGTTGTATGATGCTTAGTAGGGAATAAGTTCACATTCCTTCTAAGCCTGGGGTCGGGGGTTCGAATCCCTCCTGGCTCACCAAAATATTGATACTGTAAGGTTATATAGTTTTATAATTTTACAGTATTTTATTTTTCTCCACTTTTTCCATACTTAGTCTTTAGATATAACTTATAACTTTTCAATGATGAACAAGTCACAAATTAAAATATTATTTTTATGGTCATTTATCATAAATTAAATACAGCAACTTTTCATAGAATAATTTTACAGGGTAATCATATCACAGGATATTCATACAACTTTTTATAGAATATTGATTTTTTCCATATATTGTGATATAATAATAGTTACACTTATTATTAGGAGGTATCTTTATGAACAGAAAGCCAATCATCACTCCTCGGAGAAAGTTGTTCTTAAAATCTTTAAATGAGAACCAATTCGATCCTAAACACGATATCGAAGAACTAACTTTTGGAGATTGCTTCAATTTTGATGCTACGGAAAAATTTAGGAGATGTAATGGCATATCAAAGTGATACCAAAGAAAGCACTGATTTTCAGTGCTTTCTTTACATATTGATGATAATTTTATTATTCTTCCCAAAAAGCTTTATATGTTCTATAAGCTTCAAATATATCAAATTTGCTAGTTACTTCATAAGGAGCATGCATAGAAAGTACTGGTACTCCACAATCTATTACATCCATTCCTTTATTGGCTAAAATATAAGCTATTGTGCCCCCTCCACCTACATCTACTTTTCCTAGTTCAGATATTTGATATTTAATATTGTTCTTTTCAAATAAATTTCTTACTTCTGCGACAAACTCTGCATTTGCATCTGATGCACCAGACTTTCCTCTTGCACCTGTATATTTACACAACCCAATACCTTTTCCTAAAAATGATGCATTATTCTTTTCAGATACACTAGCATATGTAGGATCAACTCCTGCATCAACATCAGCTGACAGCATTCTTGAATTACAAAATACTTTATCTAACAAATTAGGAACATTGATATTTAATTTATTTAATATTACAGACATAAAGGTATCAAATACATGAGATTCCATTCCTGTATTTCCTACACTACCTATTTCTTCTTTATCTGATATAATACATACAGCAGTAGTTTTTGGTATATTCATGTCTAACATTGCTGTAATTGATGTATACACACAAACTTTATCATCTTGACCATATGCTGCAACCATACTTCTATCAAATCCTAAGCTTCTAGCTTTCATCGCTGGCACAATTTCTATCTCTGAACTTAAAAAGTCTACTTCTTTAATTCCATATTTTTGATTTAAAATATTTAATATATTTAATTTTACTTTATCTGATACTTTTTCATCATTAAATGGTATACTTCCTATTAATATATTTAAATCTTCACCTGATATTCCATCTTTAAGTTTCTTCTCCATTTGTTCTTGTGCTAAATGTGGTAGTAAATCTGTAATAGTGAATATTGGATCTGATTCGTCTTCTCCTATATTTATCTTTATTTTCTCTCCATTTGTTTTTGCTATAATTCCATGTATTGCCAAAGGAATTGTTGTCCATTGATATTTTTTTATTCCTCCATAATAATGAGTTTTAAAATATGCAAAACCATCATCTTCATATATTGGATTTGGTTTTAAATCTAACCTTGGAGAATCTGCGTGTGAACCTACTACATTAATTCCTGCCTCTATTGGATCACTGCCTATTACTGCTAAATATATACTTTTTCCTCTATTATTATAATATATTTTATCTCCTACATTTAAATTACTTATATGTCTGATATCTATAAAACCTTTGTTTTTAGCCATCTCTTCACAATTACTTACAATTTCTCTTTCTGTTTTTGATCTATTTAAGAATTTCATATAACCTTCGCAATAATCAAAAATTTTATTTTTTCCTTCTTCACTTATATTTTCCCAGCCATTCTTTTTTTCATGAAATAATTTTTCTTTTAGAATTTCTCCTTGAGATTTTTCATCCATTATATCAACCCTCTTTCTTTTTATTTGAACAAATCTGAAAACATTAAAATGTATTTTAAATTTCTTTATAATTTTGTACTTAAATACTTTCGCATATTAGTATATCACTAATATTTATTTTTTTCTATTATTTCCAAAAAAAAATTAATCATACTTTATTTTTTTATTAATATAATTTAATATATATTTATTTTAGTGAAATTTGTAAATATTTATCGAAAATACTTTACAAAATTAGCTTTTTATAGTTTAATATTATTATATTAATTATACTCAAATGGAGGTTTTTTATGAGTGATAATAACGAAAATATTGATAATTTAAAAACAAAAGATACTTCTAAAAATACCAATATAAAAAAAGACGCAATTGCAACAAAAAACTTATTAATTGACTTCTTTAAAAATCCTATTAGTACTATAAATAAGATATATAATTTTAATGATAATAAATTTTTTAACTATTCAATTATATTACTAATTACATGGATTTTAATTATTTTTATTAATTATATATTTAGCAATAACATATTTAATTTACTTTCTATAAATTCTATTCTTAGCAATTCAGCTTCGTTTTTACTTGGTATTGCTAAAAATATAATTCAACCAATTGCCATAGTATTAGTATTAACTACTATATTATTTATTATGTGCAAAAATGAAAAAAAATCTTTTAAAAGTATATTTTCTATAGTTACATTTGCTAGTATTCCTAAAATAATAGCCAGTATAGCTTTCATACTTACAATTATTAGTAATAATATGACTCTTTATAGTATTTTAAGTAGTTTTTCTAGTTTTTGTTATATGATATCAATAATACTTTATTATTTTGTAATTAAGACGACTTTTAATTATGAGAATGACTTGAAGTTATTTAAATCATTTACTGTTATAATAGGTATTTTTTATATTGCTAAATTTATATTGTCACTTTTAGGAATAACTATTTATTAAATAATAATTTAGAGGATGCGAGGTTTTTATGAAAACAGAAGACATTGAAATAAAAGATAATAATTCTGATATTAATGAAAAGAAAAATAATAATTCAAAAACTAAAATAGAAATAAAAGAATCAAAATCAAACATTAATAGTGAAAATACTAAAAATTCAGAAATACTAAAAAAAGAAGATAAAGAGGTTAAATCTAATGAAGAAAAAAAGGTAAAAGAAGAACATTATTCACCACCTAGTATGAAAAATTTAAATAATAATAAATATGACATTCCTAAAAAAAGGCATAAATTATTGTTTATACTAATTCCTATATTGATTTTTGCATTATTAGTATTAATATTATCAACTGTATTCGCTATTATTAATATTAATAATGATAAAATCATTTCTGGAATTAGTATTTATGGAATTAATGTATCAGATTTAACCAAAGATGAAGCTATTTCTAAAATTAATTCTGCTTTAGATGAAAAAATTAACTCAAATATAACTTTAAAACATGGTGACTTTGAAACAACTGTATTACCTTCTCAGTTTGAAGCCAAATTTGATGTTACATCTGCTGTGGATTCAGCTTATTCTATTGGAAGGAATTCTAATATTTTTGTTAATAATTATACTATATTATACACGTTATTCTCTAAAAATGATATTGAACCTAATTTTACATATAATGATGAACTTCTTACCAACAGTCTTGCTGAAATAAATACTAATCTTCCAGATGCAGTAGTTGAATCTAGTTATTACATAGAAGATAATAATTTGATAATCACTGCTGGGAAAGATGGCGTAGCAGTTAATATAGATGAATTAAAAACACAAATTATAGATTCTATCAAATGTAAAGAAACTGTAAATAGTATAGAAATACCTGTTGTCGAATCTTTAGCTAAGGGGATTGATATGGACGGGTTATATCAAGAAGTTCATAAGGATCCTGTTGATGCCTATTATACTACTAATCCATATGTAGTTCATCCACATTCAAATGGAATTGATTTTGCAATTTCTTTAGATGAAGCTAAGGCAATGCTTAATGAGCAAAAAGATGAATATATTATTCCTTTAAAAACATTATATCCAAATGTTACAACTGATCAAATTGGAACAGAAGCCTTTCCAGACTTATTATCATCTTTCTCAAGCAAATACCCTACATCTAATACCAATAGGGCTACTAATGTAAGATTATGTACAAACAAAATAAATGGAACTGTACTAATGCCGGGAGAATCTTTTTCATTTAATCAAAGAGTAGGAAAACGTACTGCAGCTGCTGGTTATAAAGCTGCAACAGTTTATGTTGGTGGTAAAGTTAGTCAAGGTATTGGTGGTGGAATATGTCAAGTTTCATCTACTTTGTATAATGCCGTTTTACTAGCTAATTTAGAAATAGTAGAAAGACATAACCATTATTTTAATCCTGGATATGTAAAAGCTGGCACTGATGCAACTGTTTCATGGGGAGGACCAGATTTTGTATTTAAAAATAATAGAGATTATCCTATACGTATAGTATGTTCAGCTACTGGTGGAGTAAATTCTTTTAAAATATATGGACTAAAACAAGATCCTGAATATGAGGTTGTTATTGAAGCCAATTATATACAATCTGTACCATATAAAACTGAATACCAGGAAGATTCTTCATTACAACCTGGTCAACAAAAGGTTCTAGAAAGCGGATCAAATGGCTGTAAAACTGAAACATATAAAATAGTAAAATTAAATGGAACAGTAATTTCAAGGACATTATTGTCAAAAGATACTTATAATCCTC
>CALXWV010000055.1 GCA_944392515.1 uncultured Clostridia bacterium | reverse complement strand
TGTTAATATATAAATTATGGCTAATATAATTACTACTATTAGTGGAATTCTATATAAAAGCCAAGTTTTTTTCTTAGATTCTTTTTCATTTTCTTCTATTTCTTCTTTACTTACTTCTCTTTCTTTTATTTTATCTACATCTATTTTTTGTTTCATTTATACATTACCTTTCATTATTTCTATATTTTCTTTTAATAATTTATGTGATACATTTATAAAATTGCACTCTGTATCGGTTAAATATATTTCGTCTTTTGATTTTTCTTTATTACCTGATAAATCTATATTAGATTTAATATATTTTGCAATTTTTTCACCAGTATTTATTATCTCAGTATTAGGCATTTCTTTTTCTATTATTTTTTTAAATAAAGGATAATGTGTACAACCTAATATAAGTGCCTCTAGTTTTGGAAAATCTTTAAGATATTCTTTTATAGTAAGATGAGCTATTTCATTATCCACCCATCCTTCTTCTGCCATTGGTGCTAAAAGTGGGCATTCTTTATTATATACATTTATATCTTTAATCTGATTTTTCAAATTAATTTCCCACGAATTACTTCTAATTGTACCTCTGGTTGCTATTACTCCTATGTTTTTTAAACTTTTTTTATTTTTTATGTATTCTATAGTTGGCTGGATGATTCCTATAATCGGTACTTTATATATATTTTTTACTTCTTCTAAGGCTTGACTTGTAGCTGTTCCACAAGCTATAACTATAGTTTTAACATTTTTATCTAGTAAAAAGTCTATATTCTTTTTACTAAGCTCAATTATACTTTGTTTAGATTTTGAGCCATAAGGGAAATTCTTTGTATCTCCTAAATATATTATTTTTTCATTTGGAACTAATTCCTTTATCTCTTTATATACTGTTAATCCTCCTACTCCCGAGTCAAACATTCCAATTGGTCTATTGTCCATAAATACCTTCCTTTAAAAATTGATTTATTTTTTCATTTTATTATATTACCATTTTTTATAATAAATATCAATATTTTTTAGTAAGTCATAGACATTGTTGGTAATATATGGTATAATATGTAAACCTTTCTATAAAAGGTAGAAAGGAGGAGCATTATCTTTGAGAGATGTAACCAAGATATTAGCTCTTATTATTATATACATAATTATATCTAATAATGAAAAGAGCTAAATCTAATGAGAAAAACTAGGAGTACCAGCTCCTAGTTTTTTTGTGCTTATCTTTGAAAGATTAACCTTAATACTAAAATAAGTATACATTTTTTTCCTTTAATTGTCAATAGTTTTGTGGAATTTCTATTTAAATTTATTTTACTTTTACAATTTACCAATTTATTTAACTCTTTTGTTACCAAATATTTAAGAATCTATTAATAATAAAAAAAATGTTTCAAAAAAGCCAGCTTGCTTTAATTTCTAAAGTAAACTGACTTTTTCCTTAAGTTATTTGTCTAGTTTGCAATAATCACATTCATCTGGCTTTGGTTTTTCTGGTTTGTGTTCTATTTCACAATCACAATCTAATTTTTCACCTTTTAAGCATTTAAAGTCTTTCTCCACTTTAGCACATATTTTAGAATGTTTTACTTTATTTGCCCAAATTTCTATTGAATAGTATCTATCTGGGCAAAGAGGTCCGAAAACAAATTCTCCATGGTTATTTGTAAACGTATGAGAAACTGGTTTTCTTTCATCATTACAGTCACAGTCAATTTCAACTAGTTTTACAATTGCATCTTCTATAGGATCTCCACAATCGTCTTTAACTACACCGTAAATTGCTGTTCTGTTGTCTTTTGATATTGTTATATCTAAATCATATTGTTTTCCAGAAGCTAAAATTCCGTCAACATCTATGATTGGGCATATTTTTTTATCATATTTCATATTATATAACCTGCCTTTCTTTTATATAATATGAAAAATTCTATGTTTAGTTACTACATTATTCCTATTTTTTTCATCATACGTTTTCCTTGTTTTAGCATTTTATTTGGTCCATAGCATTGTATTTCATTACACATCATTGTAGCTCCAACTGCTATAACCATACCAGCAATCATTCCTTTAACAAATTTCATATTTTTTTACCTCCTTTTACATGGTTAAATTGTTTAGTTAATTTTAACTTCTATATCTATTATGTCTTTTTTACATATTTTTTATACCAAGAATATGTTTCAAATATTGCAATAAAAATTAAAAAAATTGCAAACATTTTACGAAGATTGCCAACCTCTATTTTAGTTGCAATAAAAGCTCCTATAAAAGCTCCTATTGCACCTAATATTGATATTGGCACGGCTAATTTCCAATTTATTTCCTTATTTTTTATATTTACTATTGTTGCAACTATGGATGTTGGAATAAAAAACACAAGATTAACTGCTTGTGCAACTTTTTGATCTATTCCTAGGAAACATACTAAAATTGTTATTAGTATTGTTCCTCCTCCCATACCCATTCCACTAATTGCTCCTGAAATTACTCCTGTTAAGCCTTCTAACATTTATTTTTTTGATATATAAATATATCTTTACTCCTTTATAATATTTTACATTCTTAATATTGATATAGCTGCATAAATTAAAAATCCAATAAATATTAATATTAAATATTTATCATTCATTTTTTTCATTAAGTTTGCTCCGATTACTCCTCCTATTATTCCACCAATTCCACATATTATTCCTAATTTCCAATCTATATATTCTGCCTTATTATAAAAAAATAAGCTTGCTAGTACCATTGGAAGTATACAAAAAACTGACATTGCCCTTGCTTTTTTTTCACTTTGTTTAAAAATATATACAAAAGAAGGAACTAAAATAAGTCCTCCTCCTGATGCAAATAAACCACAAAGAAGGCCGGTTAAAATTCCTACAACTATGATTTTTATTTTATCTTTATTTTTCATAAATTTATTTTTTCTTAAATTTTTAACTTTATACAGATTTTTAAAACACTTTTTATTATTTTTTATATAAATTTATAAAATAAAAAACTGGATATAAGTTTTATCCTTATTCCAGTTTATTTTTTTTATTTATATATCTCAATTTTATGATATTTTTTTCATATATTCTTCTATGAATTTTTCAAGTTTTGCTGCTGTATGACATGATATACAATGAGCTAATTTTTCTGTTTCTTCCTCTACTAGATGAGGATCAGTTTTTATTATTTCCTCTAAAAACTTTCTAAATAATTTGTGTCTTCTTTCTATATATTTAGCCCTTACTATTCCTTCTTTAGTTAAATTTATATTTTTATATTTTTCATAGTTAATAAGACCTTGTTCTTTTAATTGATTTAAAGCATTATTAGTACTAGCTTTAGTTACTTCCATTTTGTTTGCAATATCTGTAACTCTTGCACCATCATTATTACTAGATAATAAATATATTGCATATAGATATTCTTCTAAAGAATCTGTCACTTTATTTACTCCTCTTAAATTTATTTCTTAACTCTATTTCCATTTATTTTAGTTATATATTAATTATTTGCATTTATTTCTTTAGGCTTAATCTTCTGTGACTTTACTGTTGTCATAGCATTAGTTTGAGCTTCATTCCATCTCATAACTCTTATGTTTTTATATGTATCTAGTACTTTAGAATATTTATCTCTTTCATCTTCCCACACTGTTGATGGGATTTTATCAAAACTATCAAACATCTTTTCAGCTTCAGTTAAGTATATTATTTGTTCTTGTGGAGACATTTTATCATATTTTTGTGCAAATCTTACTAAACTATCTAATTTTTGGTTTGCATCAATAAAGCTGAAAAAATCTTTAACTTTGATTCCAGCCATTCTTATTTGTGCAATAGCCATTGCAATTAATATTACTACAAATATAGCAAGTATAAATATTACTGCTAAAGCCTCTGTCATTTCTTTCTCCTTATCTTTAGATTTTGATATATTATATCATTAATAAATATGTATTGCAATAATTATAAAAATGCTATTTTGCTATTATTCTATTACAAATTTATTTAATTAATATATTTTTTTTTTTTCTTTCTTCTATTGAGTTATCTTCTTTGCTATCTATATTTTTTTCATTATTTTTATGCCTTATATTTACTTTTGTTATATTAGTATCCACATCTTTTACAGCACCAGTAAACATTCCCATCCTTTGTCCGCCTAAAATATCTGTTAAAAATCCATCTCCTATTACTATAATATTTTCTGGATCTAATCCCATTTCAGAACTTGCTTTTATAAATGGTTTTCTTCTAGGTTTAAATGCGAGTGGCATATAATTTATACCTATTTTCTTTGCAAACTTTTCAATTCTATCATTTTTATTATTAGATACTAAATATATTTTTAATTCTCTATTTAAAAGTTTTAAAGTTTTTATTACACTAGGTGGTACAAATTCTAGTTCATGAAGTATAGTTCCATCAACATCTATTATCATTCCACCTATTCCATATTCACTTTTTAATCTTTTTATTTCTTCTAAGTCTATTTCATTTATATTGTTATATTCTAAATCTGGCTTTAAATTTTCTCTTACTAATTTATTTAAAGCCATAACAAATTTTGTATATATTTTTCCTTGTAATGACATTTTTTCACCTCGTCTTTTAATTATACCATATATTTAGTAATATTTATACACTTTTTATAAAAAAATAAAGACTTATACTAGAATATTTCTAGAATAAGCCTTTTTTATTATGCGACAATGATTTCATCATCTTTTGCAGTTACTTTTGCTTCTTTCTTTATTTTACCATCTAGCATTGCTTCTGCAATTTTATCTTCAACCATTGTTTGTATTGCTCTTTTTAGAGGTCTTGCACCAAAGCTCTTATCTGTTCCTTTTTTAGCAACTAAGTCTTTTGCCTTTTCATCAACAGTAAGTTTTATACCTTGTTCTTTTAGTAGTTTTGCTAAATTGTTTAGCATAATATCTACTATTTTTCTAATTTGGTCATCCTCTAATTTATGGAATACAATTATCTCATCAATACGGTTTAAAAATTCTGGCTTAAATTCTTTTTTAAGTTCTCCCATTACATCTTTTTTGATGTCTTGGTATTCTTTTTCACCGCTTTCTTTTTCTTCAATAAATCCTAAAGTTTTCTTATCTGTAATTAATTTTGCTCCTACATTAGATG
>CALXWV010000054.1 GCA_944392515.1 uncultured Clostridia bacterium | reverse complement strand
AGAAAAATGATAGGCAGAACGCCTAGTAATATAGAAGCAATCAGACCACTTAGAGATGGAGTTATATCTAGCTTTACAGCAACTTCAAAAATGCTTAAATATTTTATAAATAAAGCCTGCAGTAAAAATACATTTGGAGGCTTTAGAATGATGATTTGTGTACCATCACAAATAACTGAAGTTGAAAAAAGAGCAGTAATAGATGTAGCAATGCAAGCAGGTGCTAAAAAAGCATATTTAATTGAAGAACCTGTTGCAGCAGCAATTGGAGCTGGAATAGATATTGCAAAACCTTGTGGAAACTTAGTAGTAGATATTGGTGGTGGAACTACTGATATAGCTGTAATATCTATTGGTGGATCAGTTATAAGTACATCACTAAAAATTGCAGGAGATAAGTTTGACCAAAATATAATAAAATATGTAAAGAAAAAATATAATGTATTAATTGGAGAAAGAACAGCAGAAGAAATAAAGATGCAAATTGGCTGTGTTTATCCAAGAAAAGAAGATATATGTATGGAAGCAAGAGGTAGGAATTTAACAAATGGATTACCAGTAACAATTAAAGTTAAATCTTCTGAAATAATGGAAGCATTAATAGAACCTGCAATGCAAATAGTAGATGCAGTAAAAGGAGTTTTAGAAAAAACACCACCTGAACTTACAGCAGATATTAGTGACAGAGGTATATATATGACAGGTGGAGGAAGCCTATTATATGGATTAGATAAATTACTTCATGAAATGACAGGAATAAATGTAATGATTGCACAAGATGCAATATCATGTGTAGCAATTGGAACTGGAAAAGCTCTAGATAATTTAGATGCACTAGATGCTAAAGCAAGAAAGTAAGGTGAGATTTAATTTTGAATAGAACTAAAAGAAAAATATTCGAAGCTTCAATGAAATTATTTGCAGAAAAAGGGTATGATGGAACAAGCATAGAAGAAATAACTTCAGCAGTAGGTGTTGCAAAAGGAACACTTTATTACCACTTTTCAAGTAAAGAAGAAATTTTTAATTTCTTAATTGAAGAAGGAATGAACTTACTAAAAAACAGTATTAAAATAAAAATAGACAAGCAGAATAAGTACATAGATAAAATTAAAGCTATAGTTTTGATTCAAATAAAGATAATAGTAAAATATGAAAATTTTATGACAATTGTACTTAGTGAGATATGGGGCAATAGTCCAAGAAGTAATACTTGTAAAAAATATCTTACTGAATATTTAGAAATAGTTAAAAGTATTGTAAAAGAAGGAATAGAAAAAGGTGAAATAAAACCATTTAATCCTGATATAATAACATCAGAAATATTTGGCTTAGCTTGTTCTAGTTTATTACAAAAGAAAACAAAAGAAATAAAAGTAGATGAATTATTTAAAGACCTAGATAAAAGTTATGTACAAAGCTTGAAAATAGTTAAAACTTAAAATTTGTAATAATAGTAGGAAAATAAAAATACGAGGAGTAATAATTATGAATATTAATTTAAAAATGCCGAAATTAAAATTCGGGAAAATTAAAATGGATTCTGTAGAAGAATTAGCAAATGTAGATATTGATTATGAAAAAATGAAAAAAGAAAATTTAAAACAAAAGAGAACAGAACCTTATGAAAGAACAGATTATAAAACAGTAAAAGAGTTTTTTAGTAAATCAATTAAAGAATATAGTAATAGACCATTTATATTAGAAAAACCAGACCATAAAGAACCATATAAGACTTTTACATATAAAGATTTTGGAGAAGATGTTATTGCACTAGGAACTGCAATGATTAAATTACTTAATTTAAAAGATAAAAGAGTAATTATAATTGGTGAAACACAATATGATTGGTATGTATCATATATGACTATGCTTTGTGGAGTAGGTATTGCAGTACCAGTCGATAGAGAACTTCCACTAAATGAATTAGAAAATGTGGTAAGAAGATCAAGAGCATCTGCTATAATTTATTCTAAAAAGAAGGAAGATGAAATTAAGAAAATAAAAGAAAATATTCCAGAAGTTGAATACTTTATTGAGATGAAATCAGATAAAGATTTAGACGGAAAAGATGTTGGAATTAAGAGTTTAATTGAAAATGGTAAAAGAATAGTAAACTCTGGAGATAATTCATATATGGAGATAGAAATAGATCCAGAAGAGTTTAAAGTATTACTATTTACATCAGGAACTACATCAAATTCAAAAGGCGTAATGCTATGTAACAGAAATTTAGCAGAAAATATTAATGCAGTTAGCGCATATGTGAAATTATATCCAACAGATAGATTTTTCTCAGTGCTTCCACTTCATCATACATATGAATCAACAATAGGATTTTTATTACCAATTGCAAATGGAGCTTCTATTGCTGTTTGCGAAGGATTAAGATATATAGTTCCAAACTTACAAGAATCAAAACCAACTGCTATATTAACCGTTCCACTATTAGTAGAAAGTATATATAAGAAGATAAATGAAACAATTAGAAAAAGTCACAAGGAAAAGATAGTAAATTCTATGATACATATTACAAATGGTTTAAAATCTGTAGGAATAGATATTAAGAAAAAAGTATTTAAGGAAATATATGATAACTTAGGTGGAAATATAAGAATAATTGTTTCAGCTGCAGCTCCAATAGACAAAAAAGTTGGTAAATGGCTTGAAGATATAGGAATATTATTCTTACAAGGATATGGTTTAACAGAAACAGCACCTATTTCAGCTTTAACACCTGAATATAAACCTATGTGTGGATCAGCTGGAAAAGCAGTTGTTCAAGCACAAATAAAGGTAGACCATCCAAATGAAAAAGGTGAAGGAGAAATAATGATAAAATCTCCAACTTTAATGCTTGGTTATTATGAAGATGAAGAAGCAACTAAAGAAGCAATTGAACCAGATGGATATTTCCATTCAGGAGATATTGGATATATTGATGATGAAGGATATATATTTATAACAGGAAGAAGTAAAAATGTTATAGTAACTCAAAATGGTAAAAATATTTATCCAGAAGAAATCGAAATGCTTTTAGATAAAATTCCAGAAATAAAAGAAGTTATGGTTTATGGTAAATCACCAGAAGGTGAAGAAGCAAAAAGAAAAGATGATAAAGAATTAATAATAACAGCTAGAGTAATTCCTGATAGAGAAAAAATTGAAGAAATGCATGGAAAGATTTCAGATGATGAAATTAAGAAAATTATTTGGGAACAAATAAAAGTTGTTAATAAGAAATTAACATCATATAAGGCAGTAAAAGCTCTTGAACTTAAAGAGGGAGAATTTGAAAAAACTTCTACAATGAAAATCAAGAGATATAAAGAATTACAAAAAGATAAAAAATAAAACATTGACTTTATAAAATAATATTCATATAATAATAAGAGGTAGTATTTATATGAATAGTTGTGAATTTGTTACTTTTATATCCGCGCTTGCAAGTAGTATTTATATGATTTTTTTATTATAATTTGTACAAATTTTTAGAAAAATGGTCTTGACTTTTATCAAGTTAATGTACTAAAATATTATTGGAATAAAACATACCAATTAACATAATAGCTAAACAAAGGAGGTACAGTTTACAATGCCTAGACGTGGGATAGTAAACGTGAGAATGGTAATCACGGAAGAAAAAATTTTATCAAACATAGAAAAGGTTCAAAGACTTATAAATCCTAATAGTAAAAAGCAAATAGTAGAATTAGATGATAGCTCATACTTTAAAGATTTAGTTGAGTCAATTAAGACCTATTTAGTTGAGTACCCTAAAAAGAAAAATTTTCCAAAGAGTGTATATGATGCAGCTTATGGATTAGTAGAGTATGCAACTAATCAATTTGAAGAAAATACAAAACAAATTGAAGAATTGATAAAACATAGAGAAAAGAATATTAAGTTAGCAGCTATTTTAAAGCAAACTACAGCTATAGTTGAATCTAAAGATCCAGAATGGAAAAAGAGTGTACAAGCAATTGAAAAACAATTTTCAGAAGATATTATAGAAGCTTTAAATGTTTTAGGTAGATCAAAAGGAGATACTTCAGAAAATTACCAAGAATCTTTAAAATTAGTAAATGCAAGAATAGCAAATTTAGAGTCAAACTTACATATTGAAATAGATATGGAGAGAGTAGAGGATAGGTCAAAGGCTTTAAGTTATATAGGAATAGAAATAGCAGATGCACTTAAACTAATACCAACACCTGTAGAAGATGTACAAAAAGTAGAAGATATTATTAAGCAAGATGAAACTAATAAAGTACAAAATACTGTACATAAAGAAGCAAAGGTACAAAGTGCAGTACAAAATGTACAGCCATTACAATCAGATACAGTTATAAGTGATAATGTAATGAGACAAAATAAAGTATCTGTAAATCAAGCTTCAAATGTAAATGCTAATGTTCAAGTAAATAATCCAGTTCAAATTAAAGAAGAAAAACCTAAAAAGACTAAATCTTCATTATGGAACAAGATTAAAAATAGCAAGTTAGTTAGAACAATTAAGTATGCACTAAAAATTAAAGTTGTATTACAATTACCAGAAGCATTACCTGAACCAGACTCAAATAATAATAAATAATATCTAATATATAAGGCATACCTTAAAGTATGCCTTAATAAATTTTTATTTAATTTCTTTTAAAGCTTTATTAATTTATATTAAAAAATATCAAAAATTATCAAAAAATATTAAAAAATACTTGACATGAAATACAAAATGTTATATACTTAATATCGTGCTAAACAAATGCGCCTTTAGCTCAGTTGGTCAGAGCAACCGGCTCATAACCGGTGGGTCCAAGGTTCGAATCCTTGAAGGCGCACCATTTTAATTTAATATATTTGGGCAGATGGCCGAGTGGCTAAAGGCGGCAGACTGTGGTCTTTGGTTTAGCAAAAACCTAAACTTGCAGCTCAAGCAAGTGATTGCTTGATGACAATCCGGCTAATTCGGGGAAATCTTAACAGTAACGGCTGATGACAATCCCGAGCTAAGAATTATATGTTCTGAGTGTAGAGACTTTATACCGGGTATCTTGAAAAAGATAAAGAGAAAGTCCAGACTACAAACATTTTTATGGTAGTGAAAACTATAGTAGTAAGAAATCTGTTCTCATTTGAGTTCGATGGTTCGAATCCATCTCTGCCCACCAATGACGTATCTGTTCGAACTAAATTGAATAGATAGATACAAAATCAATCAGAAAATAAAATCTGGTTGATTTTTTTGTTGCCTATAAACAATATAAAAATCATCCAATCGAAAGGATGGTGCAAATAAATGAAGATAATTAAGCAAGAATTACAATTTGAAGAAAGTCTAAAGCAAAGACTAGAATTTATATGTGAATTTTCTCAAGTTACTCCTACTTTTATTAATGGTAGTATTAGAAAAATTGAAAAAACTAATCTCACATATATTGAACCACATAGA
>CALXWV010000053.1 GCA_944392515.1 uncultured Clostridia bacterium | reverse complement strand
CTTTAATAAATTGATTGATATTTGTATCAATCGTCAAGAGAGCCAAAAGTTGTAAATAACTACTTCGTTGGCACCAAAACGAAAGTCATTAATAAATGACAAAAAGATTAAATCGACTGTAACTGGTCGATTTTTTAGTATCTGTATATAAAAAAGGTGACAATTTTGATTTTTAGTGGTATAATAAATTATGTAAAGTGAGAGTACAATCTAATTTAATGATTTATGAAAAACTTTTAAATCAAAATTAAAAAATAAGGAGTATAAATGGCTACAATATTAGATAAATTAAAATGGGACAATTACCATAGAAAAAAACGAAAATTAACTGTCTATGGTTTAAATAATGGTTTAATATTTCCATATAGTGACGAAATAATTGAAAAATTTAGAAAAATATATTATGGAGGTATACCAGCTTCAATTATATTATTATCGGATTTTTTAACAAATGGCTATTGCTATGATAGAGCTTTACTTGCATCAAGAGGGTTCTTAGATGACGAAAATGTTGATGTAAGTTTGTTATATGTTTCTATAAATTCACTAAGACTAAATCCAAAGTATGTGAATAATAAAAATCCTATGAATTCTGATCATTGTGTTGTAGAAATCACATTTGATACAGGAAAATCTTTTATTATAGATACTTCTGTCGGTTTTATTTATGAAAAAAGTCTTTATTGGAAAATAGAAAAACCAAAAGTTAGACATATAAACAATAAAGAGAGGATTAGACAATTTTTAGCGGAAGATTCAATATTTCATCCTGAAAATAGTGAAAAAGATAAATGTATGGCTCCTCTTATACTACAACAAATTGAAAATACTTTTAAGAGGCCAACAGAAATGTATGCAATGAATGGTATTGAATTATTACAAAGAGAAATTGAACATTATAAACAAGAAATTAATTATGATTCCATAAAGCATGAAATGGAAAGAAGAATAAAAGAATCATCAAACATAATATTTCAAAATGGGCAACAGTCAGATTCTATAAATAAAATGAATACAGCTAAAAGTAATTCTAAAAGAACAGTAGGAATAGCAGGTAATGGTAATATGGCAATTCAAGAGAGAGAAGAAAGATAGAAAATATATTAGGATTTAACTATTAAATTATTGATAAATAATTATAATATATGATAATATTAAATAAAAGATTTTAATTAAAAAATATACAAAACAAATGAATTAAAAATTAGAAAGGGAAAAAATATGGAAGAAAATTTTGAAAAATTTATGACAGCAAAAAGAATATTAGGATATAATATGTGTGCAAGTAAATCAAAAAGAGAAGATGGAACAATAGATGAGAGTAAACTAGATGATTTATTAAAACAAAATTATGAATATATTAGAGGGCAATTATTAGGTAGAAAAAAGTTAAATCCTAATTTTGATGAGGAAGCAGTAAAAAAAGAAATACAAGAAATAGATTATTTATATTCATTAGTAAAAGATGAAAATGTAAGAAGTAAAAATGATGAATTAGCTAAAGAAGAAAAATATGCAAATTCATTACCTAAAATTTCTAAAGCAGAAGTTAAAGGAATAATAAAAAGCTATACTTCTAAACCAAGTAATGAAGAATCTTATCAATTTGAAGTGGCTCCAGAAGGAGAAAATAGAAAACATATACAAGTTATTCCTAAGAGAAGAATTGAATATATTACTCAATTAGGAGTTATAGCTTATTTGAATGAATATGAAATAGTTAAAAATATTAATGGAATAGATAGGCATTTTATTGTAACAACACATACTAACTTTACTGAAGCAAATAAAATATCACATTTAGATAGACCACTTAGTGATAATGAAAAAGCCTATTTAAAGTTATTTTATATGCAAATGTCAGATATCCATTTAAAAACTTGTGAAAAAAGATTTAATGGATATATTGGTTCTGTAGAAAATAATATAGATTCTGTAAAATTTGATATGGATAGTGAAGACTATGCTGCAACTGATGCTCTAAAAATAGATAGAGAAGATGATGAAAGATAATTGAAAATTAGTAAATTGGAATAGATTAATAAATATTAGTTTATTCCAATTTTATTTTAAATATGTATTGACAAAAGGATAAAAATAATTTAAAATGTTAGACAAGACTAACAAAACAAAAATACTAAGAAAGGAGTGTATGATATTTCATACAAAAATAAAATGCTAGAATTAAAACATATTAAATTTGAAAGAGATAATAAAAAAATATTAGATGATATTAATTTAAAAATAGATACAGGAAAATTTATTGCAATAACAGGACAAAATGGTTCTGGTAAGTCAACACTTGCAAAAATTATTATGGGAATAGAAAAGCCTGATTCAGGAGAAATATTTTTTGAAGGAAAAGATATTACAAATAAATCAATTGATGAAAGAGCAAGAATGGGAATAGGATTTGCATTCCAACAACCAGTAAAATTTAAAGGAATTACTGTTCTTGATTTAATAAGACTATCTGCAAACAAAGATATGAATAAAAAAGAAGCTTGTGAAGTTTTATCTACTGTTGGACTTTGTGCAAAAGAATATATAGATAGGGAAGTTAATGATTCTCTATCTGGTGGCGAGCTTAAAAGAATTGAAATAGCATTACTTGCTGTAAGAAATTCAAAACTATGTATATTTGATGAACCAGAAGCAGGAATAGACTTATGGAGTTTTCAAAATTTAATTGATATATTTAAAAATATACAGGAAAAGACAAAAGGAACAACATTAATTATTTCACATCAAGAAAGAATCTTAAAAATTGCTGATGAAATAATTTTAATGAAAAATGGAAAAATATTTTCAGAGGGAAAACCAAATGATGTCTTAAATGAAATGAATATTGGACGTAAGTGTTGTGCGATGAATAAAGGCTTTAAAGAAAATTGCAATAATGATTAGATTAAGTTATGGGTACATAAAACCTAAATATAGTAAAGGAGAATATAAAATTAATAAATGAATAATATAGAAGAAAACTTATTAGAAACAATATCAGGTAGTGATATTAGAACTGGCGCATATAATATAAGAGAAAATGGAAAAGGTGTAGAAAGAAAAATTACAGATAATGTAAACATTGTATCAAAAGAAGATGGTACAGGAATTAATATATATGTAAAAGAAAATACAAAATTTGAAATTGTTCACATTCCAGTTATTATAACTCAAAGTGGACTTAAAGATGTTGTATACAATGATTTTTATATTGGGAAAAATGCAAATGTAATAATAATTGCAGGTTGTGGAATACATAATGATGAGCATAATGATACACAACATGATGGAATTCATAGATTTTTCTTAGAAGAAGGTGCAAAAGTTAAATACTATGAAAAACATTATGGTGAAGGCAGTGGAGATGGAAAAAGAATTTTAAATCCAGTAACAGAAGTTGAATTAAAAGAAGGTGCTTCTCTAGAAATGGAAAGCATACAAATAAAAGGTGTTGATTCAACTATAAGAGAAACAAGAGGAAAAGTATATAAAAACGCAAATTTAGTAGTAACAGAAAAAATACTAACTGCAGGAAATCAAACTGCAACTTCAATATTTGATGTTGAACTTAATGACAAAGGAGCAAGTGCAAAAGTTACATCTCGTTCTGTTGCAACTGAACAATCAAAACAAGAATTTAAATCAAAAGTAGTTGGAAATTCAGAATGTTTTGGACATGTTGAGTGTGATGCAATAATAAAAGATAATGCAAGAGTTATTTCAACACCTGAAATAGTTGCAAATAATGTTGATGCAAATTTAATACATGAAGCTGCAATTGGAAAGATTGCTGGAGATCAATTAATTAAATTAATGACATTAGGACTAACTGAAAAAGAGGCAGAAGAAAAAATAATAGAAGGATTTTTAAAATAGAATTTATTAGAAAATTTATAAGAATTAATCAAATAAACCATTTAATTTACATAAACTATAATATAGGAATGTAAGTTAAATGGTTTTATTATATTAAATAAAAGGTAGGAAAGGATAATGATTAATTCATATAAAAAAGATTTTCCAATATTAGAGAAAAACAATATTGTATATTTAGATAGCGCAGCTACTACACAAAAGCCTATACAGGTTATAAATGCAATTGATAGATTTTATAAAAATTCAAATGCTAATCCTCATAGAGGAGCATATAAATTAAGTTTAGATGCAACTAATGTATATGATGAAGCACGAAAAAAAGTAGCAAAATTTATAAATGCTAAAAGTGAAAAGCAAATAATATTTACTAGAAATGCAACAGAAAGTTTAAATTTGATTGCATATTGCTATGGATTAGAAAATATAAAAAAAGAAGATAAAATTGTTCTTTCAATTATGGAACATCATTCTAATTTAGTGCCTTGGCAATATATATCTAAGAAAACAGGTGCTAAATTAGAATATTTGTATATAAATGAATTGGGAGAATTAACTGATGAAGAAATTGATAAAAAAATAGTAAGAGGTACAAAAATTGTTGGAATAACACATGTATCAAATGTGTTAGGAACAATAAATCCAATAGAAAAAATAATAAAAAAGGCTCACAGCATAGGTGCAATAGTTATTGTAGACGCATCTCAAAGTGTTCCACATATGAAAATAGATGTTCAGAAGTTAGATGCAGACTTTTTAGTATTTTCAGGACATAAAATGCTTGCTCCTCTTGGAATAGGAGTATTATATGGTAAAGAGGAGTTATTAAATAATATGAAACCATTTTTGTATGGTGGAGATATGATTGAATATGTTTATGAGCAAGATGCAACTTTCGCAGAATTACCTGCAAAATTCGAAGCTGGGACACAAAATGTTGAAGGAGCAGTTGGCTTATCTTCTGCAATAGACTATCTCGAAAATATTGGAATGGATAATGTAGAAAAAGTTGAGAAAAAATTAACAAAAAATGCTCTAGATGAATTACAAAAATTGGCTTTTGTTACTGTTTATGGTACAAATAATTTAGAAAATCATGGCGGGGTTATATCTTTTAATGTAAATGGTGTGCATCCTCATGATGTAGCAAGCATTTTAGATAGTGAAAATGTATGTATTAGATCTGGAAATCATTGTGCTCAACCACTTTTAAGATTTATGGGACTTGATTCAACATGTAGAGCTAGCTTTTATATTTATAATACTAAAGAAGATGTAAATAAACTAATAGATGCATTATATAAAACAAAAAGAATGTTTGCCAAATGGATTAGGTAATTTAAATTTTGGTTTATAGGTACCATAAAACCTAAATATTAGTAGAGGACTAAAATATAATGGAAGATTTAGAATCAATATATACAGATGTAATAATGGAAAATAGCATTAAAACTCATAATAAATATAAATTAATTGATAAGGACAAAGAGGAACATGGACATAATCCAAGTTGTGGTGATGATATTACTCTTCAAGTAAAATTTGATGGAGATATGATAAGCAAGATTTCTTATATAGGTCATGGTTGTGCGATATCCCTAGCTTCAACAAATATTATGATAGATTTATTAAAAGGTAAAACAAAAAAAGAGGCAATCAAATTAATTGATAGTTTTCTAAAAATGGTAAATGGAGATAAAATAGAAGATGATGAATTAGCTAAAATAGGGGATGCAAGAGCATTTAAAAATATATCGAAGATTCCAGCAAGAGTAAAATGTGCTACTTTAGCATGGGAGACAATGAAAAGGGTATTAGAGTAATAACAAAA
>CALXWV010000052.1 GCA_944392515.1 uncultured Clostridia bacterium | reverse complement strand
ATATGTGCCTCCAATATAAAAAGAAGGAGGTTAATATGAATAAGAAAATTTATGATTTTGAAAGAAAGTATGCAATACAAGATGACTTATTAGAAATGGGTTCACTAGAAGGACTAGATGAACGAACTTTGCATGAAACAATAAAAGCAATGTTAATAAATACAACCAAAGACTGCATAAAATATGAAAACTTTATTGATCCAGCGATGAACGAGATTAATCGCATTAATGCAAAAGAAGATAAAAATGATGAGGATTATAAAAAAATAAAAATACTTCAGGATAAATTAAGAATGGCACTACATTGTTCTAAAATTGCAGAGGAAAGCTTAGGAACATTATTATTTCAAATGCTAACAACTGATGATATTAAAAGTGCTTTTATACAAGAAATTCCAGACCTTTATATTAATTTATATTATATGCTTGATTTAGAAGATGAAATAGTAGATATTATTATAACAGAATTATCTGAAAGTTTTGAGGAATTAAGCTATAAAAAAATTTGTAGTATCATAAATAGTTGCATAGAAGATGTAGTAAATAATGCAGAAGATTATATTGAAAACATAAAAGATATGGAACTTTATGATGAATTTGTCAGAGTTAGAGATGAGTGGAAAAAGATTAAAGAGGAGGAAGAAAATGGGTAAAGTTATAGCAATAGCTAACCAAAAAGGTGGTGTTGGTAAAACAACTACCACTTTTTCTTTAGGTGTAGCTCTTTCTAGACATGGAAAAAAAGTATTGCTTATAGATGCAGACCCACAAGGAGATTTAACAACTTGCATGGGTTATTATGACCAAGATGACCTACAAAATACACTCGGAACATTAATGGCAGATACAATATGCGATAATGAAGTAAATGCTGAGAAGAGCATACTCCATCATAAAGAGGGAATAGATTTAATTCCCTCTAATTTAGATTTATCTGCTATTGAGTTTTCTTTAGTCAATGCAATGAGTAGAGAATTTACTCTAAAAAATTCCATAAAAGATATAAGGAATAATTATGATTATATTTTAATAGATTGTATGCCAAGTCTAGGTATGATAACCATTAATGCACTGGCTTCTTGTGATGAGATAATAATTCCAGTACAAGGAGAATTTCTAGCTGCAAAAGGAATGGGACATTTATTAAAGACAGTTAATAGAGTAAGAAAACAAATAAATCCTAATTTAAAAATTGGAGGAGTCTTATTAACACTAGTTGATAATAGAACAAATCTACCTAAAGATGTTAGAAAAGCAGTAAATGAAAATTATGGACAATTTGTAAAAATATATAATGCTGAAATTCCTAAAGCTGTAAATAGTGCAAAATCAACTTCAACTGGAAGAAGTATTTTTGAGTTTGATAAGAATAGCCCTGTTGCAAATGCTTATGAAAACTTAGCAAAGGAGGTATTATCTAATGAAAGAGAAAGAACCAAAAATGAAACTTCTAAAGTTAGATGATTTATTTACAAGTCAGGAACAAAGAGATTTTGAAAAAGCAGAAAAAGTCGAGGAGATTGACATTGATAAAATTACAGATTTTCCTAACCATCCTTTTAAAGTCAAAAATGATGAAAAAATGGAAGAAATGGTTAAGAGTGTAAAGGAATATGGAGTCATCTTGCCTGTTATTGTTAGACCTAAAAGTGATGGAACTTATGAAATGATTTCAGGTCATAGGAGAAAGAGAGCAAGTGAACTTGCTGGTATGAAAAAGATAAAATGCATTGTGAAAGACTTATCAGATGATGAAGCAACAATATTAATGGTAGATAGTAATATTCAAAGGGAAGAAATATTACCAAGTGAAAAGGCATTTGCTTATAAAATGAAATTAGAGGCAATGAAACATCAAGGAAAAAAGTTGAGCCTAGATGAATATATAACTTCCGACCCAATGGGTTGGAAGTCGGAAAGTGCTAATAAATTAGGAGAAGAAGTAGGAGAAAGTATGACTAATATTAGGAGATACATTAGACTTACCTATCTTATTCCTGACCTATTAGAACAAGTAGATTTAAAAAGAATTGCTTTTAGACCAGCAGTTGAACTGTCGTATTTAAGTGAAGATAATCAATATATATTACTGAATATATTTGAATTTGATGAAGTAACACCATCTTTAAGTCAAGCAATTCGACTAAAAAAACTTGAACAAGAAGGCAATTTAACAGAAGAAAAAATAGAAGAGATAATGCAACAAGAAAAACCAAATCAAAAAGAATTTATAAAAATTCATAATGAAAAAATAGATAAGTATATACCAACAAAAGTTAAAGAATCGGGAAAAGTTGAGGATTTTATTATCCAATGCGTGGAAGAACATAACAAAAGAGAAAAGATAAAACAGGAAAGAAATTCAAGATAAATTGTGTGAACAAAATTATTAAAAAAATATGTATGTGTAAACTAATTCAAAAGTTCCCCCTTACAATCCCCTTTAAATTACATACTATATTTACATACTAAAAAAATATATATTAATATTATACTTGCAAAATAATTAATATAATTTATAATTATACACAAGGAGGATGTTAAATATGAAAAATCGAAATCCTATAATTTTGTGTATAATATGTCTATTATTTATTATTATTATAAGTCTAATAATTGTTTCGTTGAGATTTAAGATTAACAAAAATGATGTAAATGATGCAGAAAGCAATACAAATAATATTGATGTGAATAATATTGTAAATTTGGATGCAATTAATTTAGTAAGTGAAGAAAATGATATTATTCAAAATACCATTGCAGAAGAAAATAGTTATTTACAAAATAATATTACTGAAACAGAAGCAAGAGAGGAGCAGAAAGATAATGAAGTTGCAAAAAGTAATGATGTTATAGACAATGCTCCAAAAGTTCAAAGTAATCAAAAACAACAGAATAATTCTGAAGTGAAAGAAAATAAAGTAGAGTCTGAATTTGAAACAAAAAGTGAAAATATTCTTCAAAATAAAGAGGATAAAAATTCAAAAGATGAACAGATGAATGTAGAAAAAACGCAACAGAATATGGAAACAGAGAAACAAGAAGTCGATAAGGATGTAGAAATTAAAAAACCTGAAGTTGAGAAATGTACAAATAATAACAATCACGGTATAGAAGTTGGAAATTCAGGAATGTGGTTTAATACTAAAGAAGAAGCTGTAGCTTACTATGATGAAAAAATTGCATATTGGGGAAATTTATGGGAAAACTTTGAAATAGATGATGAAACTTATAGAAAAAATTGTCCATATCGGATATGAAGTATGGACTTGTATGTTTTGCAATAAATGGACAATAAATTTTTATTACAGAAAATAACAAATGATTTTATATTAATAAAATTTTAGTTATAAGATTAAAAGAGCACATTAAGTTGCTCTTTTTTTATTCTAAGAAAAGGAGAGTTTTATGGAAAGTAATATAAAAGTAAAAAAGAAAATAATAGCAATATTAATTTTGGTGGTAACAATTTTTAGTTGCATAAGTCCTGCTTTTGCTGCAACAGGAACATTTGTGGGACGGTCAATATGATTCTGGTATGAGAACATCAGATTCATCAAACAACATCTTAATAAGAAGACTTATTAATCAAACAACAGGAGAAAAATTCACAGTTTTTTGTGCAGAGCATGGAGCAAGTTTTCAAACAGGAGTGCAAGTTAGTGGTGAATACTATACTCCAACCTCAGAAGAGATGAAAAAAGCATGTAAAATAGCATACCTTGGATGGTACAAAAATAATCCAAATTATGTAATAGATGGAGGTATTTTAGCAGCTGATATGATTTGGGTTCGCTGGGATTATGTATTTACTCAACAATTAATTTGGGAAGTTTTAGGACAATCAAATGCTTATTTTGTTAAGGCAGAAGAACAACAAGGATATGTAGATTTTAAAAATAGAATTTTAAATGAATTAGAAGAAATGGAAAAAGAACCAAGTTTCTCAGGTGTACAAATAGAAATTGATGCTGGAGAAACTAAAGAAATTATTGATGAAAATGGAGTTTTAAGTAAATATAAAAGTGTAAATAGTGAAGTAAATGGAATAACAATTAGACATGATGAAGGATCTAATTCGCTATTTATTACAGCTAATAGCAATATAGAAAAAGAGAATATTAATATCTCAGATTCTACTTTAAAAGGCATTGGACTTATAAAAGATGGCACAGAAAGTGAAAACACCAATATATACTTTGCTTTTGAAGGTGATGAGCAAGACCAATTGTATGCTCTTAAATATAGTGATCCTGTATCGTTATATTTAAAAATCAAAATAAATCAATTCGGAAGATTAGAGTTATCTAAACTAAATGAAGATTCTAAATTAATTGATGGAGCAGTATTTAATGTTACCGGTCCGAATGGATTTAATCAAAATGTAGAAGTTGAAAATGGAAAAATTATTTTAGAAAATTTAAAGAAAGGCAATTATGTAGTAAAGGAAGTTTCAGCTCCTTATCGGATACTTATTAGATACAGATTCTTATAATGTAACAGTAGAAGTAAATCAAACGACAAGTCAGGCAATAATTAATAAAGAAGTAACAGGAACATTTACATTAGTTAAGAAAAACGCAGATAAATCAGCAAAACTACAAGGTGCTGAATATAGAATTTGGAATGATAATTATGATAAAACATTTACGACAAATGAAAATGGAGAAATAAAAGTAGAAGGACTAAAATTAGGCAAATACAATTATCAAGAAACTAAAGCTCCAGAAGGTTATTTAATAGATAATACTGTTTATTTTTTTGAATTAGAATATAAAGACCAAAATACAGCAGTTGTTTATGCAAGTGCAGAAAGAACTGACAATGAACCTACAGGAACTATATCTATAATAAAGAAAGATATAAAAACAGGTTCAATTTCACAAGGAGATGCAGTTTTTGAAGGTGCTGTATATAAAGTGTATGCTAAAGAAGACATATACAATGAAGCAAAAACTAAAAAATTCTTTTCTAATGGTGATTTAGTTGCAACTAGAACTATGAATAAAAAAGGAACAACAGAAGATATAACAAATCTTCCATTAGGAAAATATATAGTTAAAGAAGAAGTTGCACCTTTAGGTTATATGCTTGATACAAAGGAATATGAAGTTAATTTAACATATAATAATCAAAATGAAGATATAATTTCTAACACAACAACAAGTTTTGAAAAAGTTAAAGAAATGGGAGTTCATATTTTCAAATCTGGTATTAAAGAAAATTCTGGAGTGACTCCTGGCTTAGAGGGTGCAGAATTTACAATAAAGCTAAATTTAGAAGTGGAAAAAGCATATGAGCAAGGTTATTCCTATTCAGAAGTATGGAATGGAATTGATGAAAGAGGAAATCAAGTAGAAGTAGATAGCAAAAGAGTAGCAGAAGCACAAGTTATTGCACCAACAATAGAAACAATAATAACAGATGAAAATGGAGATGCATATACTCAAAACAATCTACCTTATGGTAAATACATTGTAAAAGAAACAAAGACTCCGGCAGATTATGAACCATCTGTTGATTTTACATTTTCTATTACAGAAGATGAGTCAGAAGTTGAAGAAATAGCAAAGAAAACAAAACATATAGTAGTTAATAACGAACAGTTAGAAACTTATATTAAACTAATAAAGAAAGACCAAAATACAGGAAAATTAGTTACATTAAACTCTACAACTTTTGAAATAAAAGCAACAGGAGATATATATGACAGAGCTACAAATAAAATAATATTTAAAAAAGGAGAAACAATATCTCAAAAAGTTGGAAATACAACTTATACATCTTTTACAACAAATGCTAATAATATTGTAGTTCCAGATAATTCGTATCATTCTAATAATGATAATATGGCAGAGGTTACAACACCTTTAAAATTACCAGTAGGAAGTTATGAAATAACAGAATTAAAAGTTCCAGATGGATTTTTACAATTAGAAAGTCCTATTACATTTGAAATAAAAAA
>CALXWV010000051.1 GCA_944392515.1 uncultured Clostridia bacterium | reverse complement strand
AATTTAGAATCTTTATTATATTTAGGTGTGCCCTTTTCTGGATCTTCTTCATACCTTTCTCTATCAGTTCTTATTCTTTCATAATTTCCATTACTATCTAAAATTGTTCCTTGCTCTAAATCTTCATTATCTGCCATATTTAAGGCACGAAAAAAGTAATAATTATCTTCATCTTCTATTACATTAAAATTAGCTATGTCAAATACACTTTCCACTTTTAATTATTCCTTCGTTTATTTTTCTGTAAAGTATTTTATCATATTAGATTTAAATGTAAAAGGATTTTTTAACAATTTTATATAGATTTTTTAAGAGTTTTGATATACATTTTTTAAGTTTTTTGATATGCACTTTTTAAGTTACATTTCTTCAATTATCCTTGCTAAATATTTCATAGCGCCCATACTTTCTTCTAAAGTATTTCCTGTTGAACCAACTTCAATAATGCATGCTGCTTTTGCTACATGTTGGTTATATTCAGAATTTCTTAAAATTATTGGTTTAAATAACCCTGGATAAAGCTCATTTGCTTTTTGCTGAACCTTTATTGCAAATTTTAAGTTTTGAAGCCAATTAGTATGTGCTGAATTAGAGCCATCTGTTCCTATAACAAACATAAGCTGAGATACATATTCATCTCCTATTTTTACTCTTGGACCGTATGTTTCATCTGCAATTGCATCTCTATGAAGATCTATAACTATATCTGCATCTTGATTTGAACTTAATATATTTTGAGCAGTAACTAAAGATCTTGAATATGAACCATTATATGCTGGGTAGTCATGATATGTTCTATCATGTATTACAGTGCATCCATAATTAGTTAGGCATTTTTCTAACTCATCTCCTACTCTTGATACAGAATAATTTAAATCTATTGTTCTAAAGTTTCCACTTGCTGTATATGAATATGCTTCTGTAGGAGTATAGCTTTCACAAGTATGTGTGTGATATATTACTACTTTATTTTTATTAACAGTTACATCTGGAGTAAGCATTTCCTGAGTAAGTGTATAATTAGTTCCATTATTAATAAACACACCATTATATTCGTCTGTATATCTTGGATTTACTCCACTATTATCTACTTCATTTACAGTCCAATCTAAATTAATTCCTGTAGAAGTTATAGTATTATTTTCTGAATTGTTTTCTTCACTTACTGCATTTTCATCTGAAGAAATATTTTTGTTATTTTCATTTTTGTTATCATTTGTCTCATCTTCATTCTTCAAAGAGTCCATTACTTCTAGTTCTGATGAAAATGCAAACTGAATAGCACTTGTTTCTTTTGTTTTATCTATTTCTTTATTTATTCCTATTTGTGGTAAGATATCATCTATACAAAACAGCATTGCTTTTGAGTCTTTATTTTCATCCTTCCCGCTATTATTTTCTTCATTATTTTCAGTTTCACTACCTTCTGTATTATTTTCTTCTATCTGATTATTTTCTAAATCAGTATTAGCAACTTTACTATCTTTATTACCACCAAATACTTTTACTGCAAATGCTACCGCAAAAAGCACTATTAAAATTTTAGCAAAATATTTAATTAAATCTTTTATACGAAATACTTTTATCATAATAAAAATTATATTCTTTGTACATTATATTTATGTATATTTTTTATTAATTAAACTCAATTTGAAATTAATGTATATTATTTCAAAAAAAGGAAAATCTAATATAAATTATGGAGGAATTATGAAATTTATTAAGAAATTAAAAGAGTTTTTTAATAATCTTATGCAAAATCAAGAAAGCTATGATTTTACTATATCTCACGAAAAGCCAAGTGAAACTCAGCCCGAAGATTTGCTAAAGAAACAAAAAATTTATCCAAGTGTCGATGTAAATTTAGATTACATTAAATCTAGGTATAATGTTTTGATTAATTCTGATATAAAACTAAGAGAATTTATATTAAATGCTAGAGGCAAACAGTTTAAAGCTTTTATTATATATATTGATGGTTTAGTTGATACTTCTTCTATTAATGATTTTATTTTAAATCCTTTAATGATAAAGTCTTATTCTAATCAAAGTAATGAGCCACAAGTTGTTTCTGAAGCTATTACTAATAATATTAGTGTAAGGAAAGTTAAAAGATTTAATATAACTGATTATATTTATGAATGTTTATTACCTCAAAATAGTGTAAAAAAAGTTTCTTCTTTTGATGAATTAGTGCAAAATGTTAATTCTGGTAACTGTGCTTTATTTGTGGATACTATTAATTTTGCTTTTGATATAGATATTAAAAAGTTTGCTCAAAGAAGTATTTCTGAGCCTAAAAATGAGCCTAGTGTAAGAGGTTCGCAAGAAGCTTTTGTAGAAAACCTAAGAACAAATACTTCTCTTATTAGGAAAAATATAAATAATGAAAATTTAATTATAGAAAATATTACAATTGGTAAAACAAATAAAAATAATTGTGCTGTTTGTTATATTAAAGATATTGCAAATTCCAGTTTAGTTTCTGAAGCAAAATATAGACTTAATAATTTAGATGTAGATTATGTATTGTCTAGTAGTGAACTGATACAGCTAATTTGCGATGACCCTGAAACTACTCTTCCTGAAATTCTTACAACTGAAAGAGCAGATAAAGCTTGCTCTAGTCTTTTGCAAGGTAGAGTTGTTATTATTTACAATGGTTCTCCTTATGCTCTAATACTTCCCGTAACTTTGTTTGATTTTTTTACTTCTCAAGAAGATATAAATTTAAACTACCATTTTTCAAATTTACTAAAAGTATTAAGAGCTATTGCATTTTTTATAACTTTGCTTTTACCTGGACTTTACTTAGCTATTACCATTTTCCATAGAGAACTTCTGCCTACTGAACTTCTGTATTCAATTGTAGCATCAAGGGTAAATGTACCTTTTCCTATTGTTGTTGAAATACTTATGATGGAACTTTCTTTTGAATTAATAAGAGAAGCAGGACTTAGAGTTCCTTCCCCTCTTGGCTCAACTGTAGGTATAGTTGGTGCCCTTGTATTAGGTGAAGCTGCTGTTTCTGCTAATATTGTTTCTCCTATATTAATAATAATAGTTGCAATTACTGCAATTTCATCTTTTGCAATACCAGATTTTTCACTAGGATTCCATCTTAGAATTTCAAGATTCGCTTATACCATTTTAGGTGCTCTATGTGGATTTCTAGGAATTGGAATTGGGATATTTATACATTTAATTACTCTATGCTCTTTAAAATCCTTTGGCGTGCCTTATTTATCTCCATATATGCCTAAATCTAATGTTAGAAATAATGGATATATGTTAAAGCCTGTATGGAAAAGAGAAAAAAGATCAGATTTTTTAAATACAAAAAGAACTACTGTTCAAGATAAAATTAGTATGAAATGGAGAAATAAAGATTAATTTTTCTACATTTAATGAAAGGAGAAAAAATTTATGAATAATAACAAAATTGGTTTTGTAGAGTCAGTATCGCTTACATTAATTGTTATAATTAGTCATATCTTGCTAAACCTACCAAATGAAATATTAGGCTCTACTGCCTCTAGTGGTCCACTTAATGTTATTTATATTTCAGTTTTAGCTATAATTGTATTTTTAATATTTAATAAACTTTTTTCTCCATTTAAAGGTAAGGATATTTTAGACGTTGCTGAATTTGTTGGTGGTAATATTCTAAAAAAAATAGTCTCAATTATTTATACTTTATATATTATATTTATTGCCGGAATATTACTCTTAAACTTTGCTAATACACTAAAAACTATCTATTTACAAGATATGCCAACTGAACTTATTTGCCTAGTTTTTATCCTTATTGCTCTTATTGCTAATCAATTTGGATTCAAAAGTGTTACTATAACAAATGCAATTATTTTGCCATTTATAATTGTTGCAATTCTAATAATCTTTTTTGCACTATCTGTTAGATTTGTTCCAGAAAGATTTTTCCCGATACTAGGATATGGAGCAAATAATACATTTGTATTAGGATTAACTAATATATTTGCATTTGGTGAAATATTACTTTTATTTTTAATGAGATCAAATTATATAGATGCAAATGATAGTAAAAAAATTGGCTTAACTTCAATAATACTTTCAGGAATAATATTATTTTTAAGTATTACTTCTTTACTATTAATATTTCCTTTTGCAACTGGTGGTGAAGGTATACTTTCAATTTATATGATAACTAGAAGTATTCAGTTTGGTACATTTTTTCAAAGAGTAGACGCGTTTTTTATATTAATATGGGTTTTAACATTTTTTGCATATATATCTGTACTTTTAGCTTTTGGTTTAAAAATAACTAATAAAAATGTAAAAGCTGAAAAGTCAAATGTTCCTGCATTTTTAATAGGTTTAGGAATTTTTGTAGTTACATTGATTCCCCAGAATATAGCTCAAATTAGATTTGCTGAAAATGTCATTTATAAATATTCATGTTTAATTATTGTATTTGGAATGAGTTTTGTTATCTTACTTTTGGGATATTTGAAGAAAAATAAAAAAGGTATGGTTACAATTCGTAGCTAAAATATTTTATAGGATTTATTGTAGCTTTTATAATTTCATTGTTAAATTTCAGTTATAAATGTATTTTGTTAGTTTTTATTTATAAATTAAAAGGAGGTTTGAATTAGTTGAAAGCGAAAAAAATATTAGTATTTATGCTTATAGTTGTTTTAATATTAATAACATTATTCGGGATGAATTCTGTAACATCTATGGATAACCTAGCATATGTAGTTGCAGTTGGCTTTGATGTTAAGGATACTGGAAAATTAGAACTTAGTTTTCAAATAGCTCTTCCATCTGGAAGTGAAGGTGGATCTTCTGGTTCAAGCTCTTCCCAATCTTCTAGTTCAATTGTAACTAGTGTTGAATGCAATTCTTTTGAATCTGGAGTTAATTTAGTCAATTCATATTTAAGTAAAGAATTGAATTTGTCACATTGTAAAGCCGTAGTTTTTTCAGAAGAAATAGCTTCACAAGGAATTAGAGAATACTTATATACTTTAATTAATCATGTTGAAATAAGACCAACTTGTAATGTAATAATCTCAAAATGTAATGCTAAATATTTTTTAAACAATTCTAGTCCTATGTTAGACCAACTATCTTCAAAATATTATGAAATAGCTTCTACATCTGAAAGAGTTACTGGATACACTTATAACATTACTTTACTAGACTTTTTCTCAGATTTTGCTGATTCTTTTACTGAATGTTTTGCTACACTTGGAAGTGTTAATGATGGTGATATTAGCAGTAGTGGGTCGAATAACGATTCTAGCTATAGTTCTAGTAACGGAAGTAATAGTGATCAATCTAGCTCAAGTTTATCTAGTGAGGGAACTGATGATAGTTATGTTGCCTCTGAAACACCTATAGATTCTCAAAAGAATATTGAAAACTTAGGCTTAGCCGTTTTTAAAGGAGATAAATTAGTCGGAGAACTAAATGGTATTGAATGCATTGCTCATTTAATTTTAACCAACGAATTAGATAACGCAGTAATTAGTGTTCCAAGTCCATTTGAAAGCACAAATTATATTGATTTATATCTTACAAATAGCAAATGTAAGACTAAAGTATATTTGACAAATGGTACACCATATATAAAACCTAGTATTGATTTAAGTACACGAATAATTAGTATGTCTGATGATTATAAAGATTTAACTGAAGAAAATATTGAACTTATTGAAGAATATGCAAAATATTATGTAGAAAGATTTGTTTATGATTATTTATATAAAACAGCTAAAGTATTTAAGTCGGATATTACAGCCTTTGGTAAATATGCTGTTTCAAATTTTGCAACTATTGATGAATGGAATAAATACAACTGGCTAGATAATTACCAAAATTCTTTCTTTAATGTGGATATAAATGTGGATATTGTTTCTAGATACTTGTTGATTGATACTTGATTAAAATTTTTTTGGAAAAATATACTAAATTCATTGTCAATGATTTTTGAAAATGTCCCAAAAATTTTTAAACATTAGCCCTAAAAAATTTAGTTTTTAGGGCTAAATTTT
>CALXWV010000050.1 GCA_944392515.1 uncultured Clostridia bacterium | reverse complement strand
TTTTTGTTACATATTATCAAACTTTTGTTCTTTTGTCAATTAGTTTACATCCAATTATTAGAAATTTTTTTTAAAAATAAGTATTAGCATTTACACTCGCTAATACTTAAAAATCACCTCTAAAAACACAAATTATATTTACCTTCTATTACAATTTTTTATATGTTCAACTGTATGTATTCAGTCATGTGAAAAATTACTATGCCCACCTTCCCAAGGTCTTTTAAAAGCAAATCCTACCGGTATTGGGCCTCCAAATGCATATCTTTGGCTATTCCATGCTTGCATACATCTTTTTTCAGTCCAGAGAGTTGGACTTTTACTTGAACCTCTAAATTCACCCACAGTTAAAGTATTATTAGTAACATATGGCATAGCTTCTTTTTCTCCTCTGTAATATGTTTCCATCCTATTTGTATCATTATTATATACTTTTATTTTTGCCATTTTGCATTCCTCCATATTATAATCTATGCAAAATTATATTGCATAGTTCTTAATAGACTAAATATATACAGCATTATTTATCTTAAAAATTAATATATTTTTTAGATTTTTATCTATTATATTATCTTCTTAATTTAAGCCATTCACCTGGATATATTAAATTTGGATTTTGAATTCTATTTAGCATTACTATATTTGCTACTGTGGTATTAAATCTTCTTGCAATTGAATATAAAGTATCTCCTCTTACAACTCTATAAAATGAATGCCCTAGCTCTGTTCCATTACCTCGTGTTTGAATTATTAATCTTTGGCCAGGATAAATTAAGTTAGGATTAGAAATACCATTTTCTCTCGCTATTGCATTTACTGTTGTATTGTAGTTAAGTGCTATTTGACTTAATGTATCTCCTCTTTTTACAATGTACAAAGCTTCTTCCAATGGTTCATTTTCATTATCTACATTTGCAGTTACTGGTACTTTTAATGTAGCTCCTGCAAATATTAAGTTTGGATTTGAAATATTATTAATTGTCGCTAATTCTTGTACTGTTGTTCCATATGCTTCAGCTATTTTAGAAAGTGTATCTCCCATTGGTATCGTAATTGTTTTAAAGTTTCCAGTTGGCTTTTCTACCTCTGGCAAAGTTTCACTAGTTTTGTCTTCTTCATTAATAAATATTTCTTTTGTAAATTTATCTCTATCTACATATCCTTTTATTCCACTTATTTCTCCTACATCAGTGAATTGCCATCCAATATATGTTTGCCACTTTCCATTATTTTGTGGCTCATTTACGCCATATTCCGCAACCCAAAGCGGATAATTAATTATCTCACCACTCCATATGGTTCTAGCATCATTTGTATTGCTATATATTACAACTGGCTTTTGAGTTAATTCTTGAAGCCTTTTTAAAAAAGCTAATCCTATTGCATTTATTTCGTTATTATCTAAATTTCCAAACTCCTCAAAATCCATTGCAAGCCTGCAATCAATTTCTTTTCCTTGAATTTTAGATGCAAAAAATTGTGCTTCTGCTTCTGCCTCTTCTTCTGTTCTTGCTGTTACATAATGATAAAATCCTATTTTTAATCCATTTGCTTTTGCATTTTGGTAACTTTCCTCTAATGTTGGAGAAACATAATTTGTACCTTGAGTTGCTTTAATATACACTATTTGTATACCACTTCTAGCTACTTCACTAAAATTAATATTTCCTTGCCATTTACTAACATCTATTCCTTCATATATTTCACTTGATTCAGGTTCTATTGCTTGAACTTTAGAAATAGAAATTTGCAAAACAATTATTATCATTAATATTATAGTTAAAAATTTTTTCAAAATTTTCTCCTTTCATAGCTTAAATTTTAATTTTTGCATTTTTATATAATATTAAAGGTAAAATAATTTTGTTAATTTGTAAATTTCAAAATTTTTGCATAATTTAATAAAATTTGCAAAAAATAAATATATAAATATGGGTTTATAGGTAAATCCCTCTTAAAAACCTAAATATTTATTAATCAAGGAAGGATAAATATGGCTAATTTAAGTAAAGTTGAATTACAAAACTTAAGACATTTCATTGGTTCTTCTGATACTTGTTATGCAAAATTAAATCAATATGCAAGTACAGCAGTTGACCCACAAATAAAACAGCTTTTTACTAAAGCTGCTCAAGATAGTTTAAATACCAAACAAACATTAATGACTTTTTTAGAAAACTAAATTTTGTTAACCCACAATTTTAGTTTTTAATTTTGTATTTTATTTATATTTTTTGAAGGGAGATTATTATGGACGAAAAAACAATGGTTAATGACATACTAGAAAGTACTAAAGCCAGTCTTTCTAGTTACCAAACTGCTATTTCTGAAACTGAAAATATGCAGTTAAGACAAACACTTCAACAATTAAGAGATGGAAGTGAAAACTTTCAATATGAACTTTTTAAAGTTGCTAAATCTAAAGGTTATTACAAGCCTGCTGATCCAGCTGATATGAGTGAAATTCAAAAAATGGCTAATCAATTTAATTTTTAATTTTATTATTCATTTAAAAATACCAGAGTTAAATAACTCTGGTATTTGTTAAAATATTCTTTTTGTATGTATTATCTTTTATCTATGATAAATTCTATTTTTATATTTATATTCTATTAATTATATATGTAATTTTGAGGGTTAACTGCTTTTCCATTTACTCTTATTTCAAAATGCAAGTGATTTCCTGTTGATATACCTGTTGAGCCAACTGCAGCTATAACTTGTCCTTGTGATACTGTTTGTCCACTTTTTACATATAAGGCGCTACAATGTGCATAAAGAATTGTCACAGAACTACTAGATTTTATTGCTACTACATATCCATATCCTGAATATCCATTTCCGTTTCCACCAAATCCAGCAAATGTTACAGTTCCTGATGCAGCTGCTTTAATTGCAGTTCCTTTAGGCGCAGCTATATCTAATCCTTTATGATTATCTCTAGATCTAATACCAAATCTTGAACTTATTGTACCAGATACAGGTTTTACTAAAGAAATACCTAGACTTGTAGCTACACTAGGTCCTGTATATGTTGCTTTTGGCACTGATGCAACTACAACTTTCTTTTCTTTATATAATTCAGAGACGCAAGTTTCTACTGATTTATATTCTACTTGCTCTGTTGAATATTTTTCAACTATTCCTAATTTATCTGAATTTGTGCTTTTTTTATCTTTTAATTGATTTACTGCAGATTCTGCATCTGCGAATGTTTTTACATAGGCTTTTTCATCTTCATCTTCTGTTATTGCATAATATTTATAATATTGAGTTCCAGAAGATGTAACTATATTAAATATTTCATCGTCATTTGTTTCAATGCCGTTTTTTAAAAGACATGCTGTATATTCAGGCATCTCTTTTACTTCAACAAATGCAACATTATCTCCATTTCCAGTGTTTATATAGTCGTTTATTCTTTTTTGCAAAGCTACTTTATCTTGTGTATAACCTATTACTTCTCCATTTAAGCTTACACTGTATGTTTGCTTGTATGTTACTTTTATTATTCCTAATATTAGTACTGCTGCTATAACTAGTATTATTAAAATCTTTATAAATTTTCTAAAACCAATTACAACCTTTTTTAAACTACTAATTTTAATCACCCTCCAAAATATTCTTAATATTTTCTTAAATCTTATATCATAAATATTATAATTTGTAAAGTGTAATAATTTGGTAAATCTTTGTGCCCGTAGTAATTCAAGGTTTTATATCATTAACACAATTTATACAATGCATAATTATTAATATTAATGGTCTAGTTATGTAACTCTCCAAGGTTACATAACTAAATTTTATTCATTGTAATTAATTAAATAATATAATTATTTTATAATATTCTACTATATTACCTTCTAATAACTAATTTATCAAATTTAGCATTTATATAATCAACTAATTTTTGCATAAAAATATTTGCTTTTATTTCTTTTTTTGCAACCATCTCTAAACCTTTTTCCCAACTTGCAGTTAATTTTGGATTTAGCATATCTGGCATAGAGAGTTTTACTATATCATAAATATATTCACCTTTTTGTGTTGGCGTAATTATTTGTGTTTTAGTATTTATCTGAATATATTTTATTTTTTCTAATTTCTTAATTATCTCTGCCCTAGTTGCACTTGTACCAATTCCTGCTCCTTTTATTTTTTCTCTTAATTCTTCATCTTCTATGAGTTTCCCCGCATTTTCCATAGCAAGTATTATTGAACCTGAATTATATCTTGTAGGTGGTGTTGTTTCTGATTCTTTTATTGAGTATTCTTTTACTTCTAATTTCTCACCTTTTTTTACATCTATATTTTCCACATTTTGTTCATCATTTGTGGATTTTTTTAGTACTGCTAAGTATCCTTGCTTTGTACATACTTTTGTGCTAGCCAAAAATTTTTCTCCATTTACATTTACAGTAATATTCATTTTATTAAATTCAGCAGGTGGATAGAAAATTGCTAAAAATCTTTTTACAATTACTTTATATATATTTTTTTGTAATTCAGGCAATGAATTTAAATTTTCATACCCTTTTCCTGTAGGAATTAATGCATAGTGATCAGTTATTTTACTATCATTTACATATTTTGTCTTTATTAAATTGGTAGAAAATTTCTCATCTTTCATTTGCTTAATATATCCTTGAATTTCTTCATCATTGTACCCTTTGGCTATGCCATTTAAGTTTTGATTGATAACCTTAGCAACTGCAGTTGATAAAACTCTTGCATCAGTTCTTGGATATGTAACTAACTTTTTTTCATATAGATTTTGTATTATTTCTAGTGTTTGATCAGGCTTTATTTTAAATCTTTTTGTACATTCATTTTGTATTTCGGCTAAATTAAATAAAAGAGGAGCGTTTTCTTTTTGCTTTGTTTTCTTTACTTCTTCAACTATAGCATCTTTTCCATCTAGAGATTTTATAAAATTTTCAGCATCTTGTTTTTTCTTAAAACCTGTATCATTATATAATTTAGGATTTTGGTAAACACTTGAAGTTTCTGTTACTTTCCATTCTGCACCAAACTTGGTAAAATCTCCATTTATTTTGTAAAATGGAACTTTAACAAAATTTCTAATTTCTCTTTCTCTTTCAACTATCATGCCAAGTACGCAAGTCATAACTCTACCTACAGAAATAGATGCTTTTTCTTCATTTATTTCTTTTGCAAGCCTTCTACCATATATTATTGAAAGCATTCTTGAAAAATTAATACCTATTAAATAATCTTCTTTTGCCCTTAAATAAGCACTATCTGATAAACTATCATATTCTGATTCAGGTTTTGCTTCTTCAATTCCTCTTTTAATTTCCTCTTCAGTTTGAGAATCAATCCATACTCTTTTAATTTCTGCTTTAGGATTAGGCTTAGCCATCATAAAGACTAATCTTTGTATATATTCTCCTTCTCTCCCTGAGTCTCCTGCATTATATATTATTTCTACATCTTCTCTTTGAAGTAACCCTTTTACAGTATTAAATTGATTTTCTACTGCAGGAATTATTTCATATTTCCATTTTTCAGGTATAAATGGAAGTGTATCTAATCTCCAGAACTTTAATTTTTCATCATATTTATCTGGATAACTCATAGTAACTAAATGTCCAACGCACCATGTTATTATCCAGTTATCTGATTCTAGATATCCATTTTTTCTGGTTACATTTATTTTTAAAGCTTTTGAAAATTCCATTGCTACTGATGGTTTCTCTGTTATTATTAGTTTCTTTCCCATATTTTCCTCTTCTAGTTAATAAATTATCTCATTTTGTCTCTTTAAGACTATGTTATATCATATTGTTTTTAAACTGTCAAAAAGCAATTTATTTAAATTTTTATTTAATTAATTTTTCATAAACTACAAGGTTTTTACATACTTTGAACATATTCTTTGGATAAAATAAGTGTAAGTTAGATGAAAGGAAGTGTTGCCTATACGAATTTGTTCATTTTCTAATAAATAATCCCCTGTAAGAGAGCTTAAAAAAATTAAGCTCTCTTTTGTTTTTTATAATTTTAGTAATATTTAAGTCATTTTTAGCATATAATATATTAAAACTGTGTCAATGATTTTTGAAAATGTCCCAAAAATTTTTAAACATTAGCCCTAAAAAATTTAGTTTTTAGGGCTAAATTTT
>CALXWV010000049.1 GCA_944392515.1 uncultured Clostridia bacterium | reverse complement strand
ATAAATTCTCCAACATGTTGTTATTCAACGTGTTGGAGAGTTTTACTTTAAAAAAAGTGTTTAAGTTGAGATTATAGAATAAATTAAAAAGCTTGTCAACATTTTTTACTATTTTTGACATTATTTTAGTTAAAAAATCATATTTTAAAGTCTCAAAATTTCAAAATTTGCAAAAAAAGACTAAATTTCGGCTAGAATTAATAATTAAACTTTTACTGATTTTACTTTACTTTCTCTATAATATTTAGCAATTAATTCATCTAATTGTATGCTAATATTATAAATTATACTATAATCTTCATTTCTAAGTATAGCATTATCAAGTTTTTCTCTTAATTCATTTATTTCATTATTCAACATAAATGTTAATTCCTTTCTTTTATTAAATAATCTAATTAACTTCATTACTAGAAATAAAATACCATAATTTTACAAAAAAGTCAATATTATTTTGCAGAGTTTTGACGTTTTTTGCTATACCGAATTCGACATATTGCGACATTAAAATTTGAAAATAATTAAAAGTAAATTTGAATTATAAAGTTTAAATTTAAGGTATAATTTATAAAATTAATATACAAACAAAATAAAAAATAAAAAATGTTTAAAATAATTTAAAAAAACGCTAAAAATACTTGCAATATAAGAATAAAAAAAGGTATAATAAAATAGACGTAAAATATATAAATAAAATGGGAGAAATGTATAATGAAAAATAAAAAAAGCTTAGGAAAAAAAATTGTTTGCTTATTGATATCATTAGTAAGCATCTTTATTGGAAATTATGCTTATGCAGGAATATCTTTACCATCTAATATGAGTTCAATTTATTCAGCTTCAGATCCAATAGCTTCGTCAATAGGTGGACAACTTATATGGGTTGCACAAATAATTTTATATGCAGCAGCAGTTATAATAGTAATATTTGCTGGAGTTAAATATATGGGAGCAGCACCTGAGTCAAAAGCAGAATTCAAGAAAAAACTTATATATATGGCAACTGGTGCAGTAATATTATTTGCAGCTGGATCACTTGTAAAAATAGTTGGTGGAATAGCAATGAATAACTTATAATTATAAAAATAAAAGTAAATGTAAAGGAAAGGAATTAATCAATTAATAAAACTAATAATTGATTATATGAGAGTTTATGAAAAAATTTTTAAAAAAGAGCTGGGTAAGTATACTTACTTTAAGTACAATACTTTTTAGTAATAAAGTATTTGCACTTCAAAATATAAAAGATGCAGGAGATAATTTTTTGCAACAAGGAAGTGCTTCAAGTCCAATAACTACTGAAGAAGCTTGGCAAGAACTTTTACCAATTGCACAAATTCTATTAGCAATAGCATCAGTAGTATTAGTTATTGCATATATGTATTTAGGCATACAATATATGATAACAGATCCACAAGGAAAAGCAGATATTAAACAAAAACTAATTGGTTTAGTTATAGCAACAGTTATTATTTATGGTGGAGTTGGTTTATTTACAATTATAATAAATCTATTTAATTCAATTTTTGCATAAACAAAGGAGGAAAGTTATGGGAAGTTACTATATACCAAGTAACAATTTAAAAGGTGAAAGTAGAATATTATATATTTTCACTGCTAAATCATTAATTTTTACAGCTATCGGAGCTTTTGTAGGATTATTATTTTATTTCATTTTTGGTGTTATACTTGGAATAAGTATATTAGGATATATATTTATAGCAATATTTGCAGTAATAGGATATGTTATTGCAACAGTAAAAATGCCAGCAGGAGGAAACTCTAAACTTGCAAAAAATGTTGGTGGAGATTCAATTGATGATATAATAAAAAGATATATATTATTTAAAAAGTCTAGAAAAGTATATACATATGCTGTAGATAGACAAGAACCAGATTATAATAGTGCTTTAGATAGTTTTTCATTAGATAATATTATGGGAAAAATCACAAACGCAGGAACAACTAAGTCTACAAATACAAAGGAGGAAAAATAAATGGATACAGTACAAATGCTTAATTTGATTTTAGTAGTTATATTAATTCTTATTTTAGTATTAGGTTTTATTGCTGCAATATTAATATATAAAATGAGAAAAAGCAAAGAGCCTAAAAATAGTAATGCAATAGAAGTGCAAAATCAAGGAAAAGCTCAAAGTAAACCTAACTTAATTACTCGTGATGGAAAAACAATTGATTCTATCTACAAGTTTATGGAATTTGATGAAGTTTTAGACAACATGATAGTAAGAAAAGGCAGAAAACAATATGTTATGGTTATTGAGTGCAAGGGAATAAATTATGATTTACTATCAGAAGATGAAAAAAATGCTGTAGAATCAGGATTTATAGAATTCTTAAATACTCTTCGCTTTTCAATACAATTATATGTGCAAACTAGAAAACTTAATTTTGAAGATTTAATAAATAACTATCATGAAAAAATTCATGATGTAGATAACCAAATATCTAGATTAAATGCTCAAATAGAAAATGCAAAAAGAAATGGAAATACAGACTTAGTTTCAAAATTAGAGTTTGAAAAGAAAAGAAAACAAAATATACTAGAATATGGAGAATCAATAACTGATTACACAGAAAAGTTAAGTGAAAGTAAAAATATTCTTCAACAAAAAACATATATAATAATTTCTTATTATACAGCTGAGTTTGGAGATACAAGTACTTATTCAAATGACGAGATAGATGATATTGCATTTTCAGAGCTATATACAAGAGCACAAACATTAATTAGAGCTTTAGCATCAGCAGAAGTTACAGGGAGAGTATTAAATTCAGAAGAATTAATGGAATTACTTTATATAGCATATAATAGAGAACAATCTGAAATATATACACTTAGAAATGCTCTAAATTCAGAATATGATAAGCTATACTCAACTGCAAGAGACGTATTTGAAGAAAAAAAGAATAGAATTAATAGACAAATAGAAGCAGATGCTGCTAAACTTGCATCAAAGAGCATTATAGAGGCCGACAAAGAAGAGGCAGAAAAGAGAAGAAAAGAACAACAAATTAGACAAAAAGCATTAGAAATGGTTGAGGAATATAAAGATGATATGAGCAAACCGTTATATGAGGCAGCTAAGCAAAAAGTGCAAAATGCTAATGTAGAAGAGGCTATTCAAGACAAGCCAAAGAGAAGAATTATTAGGAAAAATGTGTAACTAAAGAATAGGAGGATTTTCTAAATATGAAGAAAAAAAATAATGAACAAAGTAATAGTACATTAGAAAGCCCAAAAAAAGAAAGAAGCTTTGTAGATAATGCAAAGGACTTAAAAGATTTAATTGCACCTTCAGGAATAGATGCAACTAGTACTAATAAACTAGAAATTGTATCAGCAACTAGTAAATATGCAAGAACAATGCTAGTATCTACATTACCAAGAATGTGTACATTCCCTCAACTTTTAAGAGGTATGTATACATTTGGAGATATAAATGTATCTGTATATATTACTCCTATAAGTGAAGCAAAATCACAAAATGAACTTAATAGAACAATAAATGAACTAGAATCAGAAAGAATAGTTGCACAAGAAAGAGGGCAAATAAACAGAGAAAGTTCATTAGCACAAAAAAGAGCAGAAGCAGAAGAATTAAGAGATGCAATTGCAAGTGGACTAGATAAATTATTTGAATCTTCAATTATATGTACTTTATTTGCTTATAGTATAGAAGAATTAGATAAGCAAACAGAACTTTTATCATCTGAAATGGCTAAAACACTTACTGGTATGAAAACAGCCTGGGCAATGCAGGAAGATGCATTTAAATCAAATTTACCATTAGGGGAAGACAAAATAAGAAAAGTACATACTTTTGATCGTAGATCAATGGCAACAGTATTTCCATTTATTAATTCAGATGTTGGTCATGAAAATGGAATACCAATAGGTTTTAATAGACAAACAGGTCTACCTATACTTTATGATAATTTTAGTCCATCTTTAAGTAACTATAACATGGTTATATTTGGTAAATCTGGTGCTGGTAAAGGTGTTACTATTAAAACTCTAATTGCAAGATCAGCTGTTCTTATGGGAATAGAAAGCTTAGCACTAGATGCCGAAGGTGAATATGGGGTTGTTGCTGATGCACTTGGTGGACTTAATGTTGTTATATCTCCAAGTTCAAGTACAATAATTAATCCATTCGATATAGAACCAGAAATAACAAGAGATGAAATAACTGGTCGTGAAAAAGTAGTATTAAATGTAGAAAATAAAGTAGAGGATGTAACTCAAATATTACTAACGATGGCAAGAGGTAGTACAAGAACAGAAGATGTAAATGAAGTAACAAAGCAAATAATAGCAGAAGCAGCTGCAGAAGAATATGCTGCTCTTGGAATTACAAATGATGTTAATTCATTATATGAAAGAAATATAAATGGCATAGTACAAAATAATTATTTAGGAAGAACCAAAAAGAAAATGCCAACTATAGGTTCGTGGTATAGAAGATTAGTAACAAATGCTAGTCAAAATACAAACCCAGATTATAGAGTTCATTATAGTTATTTAGTTAAAGTTATGAAACAATATGTAAGAGAATTAAATGGACAAATGGCATATTTTGATGGACAATCAACCTTTGATTTATTAGAAGGTACATCATTTATTAACCTAGATATATCAAATCTAGAGGAGAGATTTGCAAGACCACTTGCACAACAAATACTTCTATCTTGGATTTGGGAAAAATATGTTAAGAAAAATAGTGAAGATAAATCTAAAGCAGGAAGAAAACGTGTTATTGTTGATGAAGCTTGGATGTTACTTCCTTACCCAGAAGCTGTAGACTTCTTAAATAAAATGGCAAGACGTGCCAGAAAAAGAAATGTTTCACTTGCAGTTGTATCACAGAGATTCCAAGATTTCTATGAAAGATCAGAAGTACAAGCTGTTTTAACATCTTCAGATACAAAATTATTTTTAGCACAAGATAAATCAGAAATACAATATATAAAGGAAGTATTTAAACTTAGCGAAGGAGAAGCTTCTTTCTTAACTACTTGTAGTAGAGGACAAGGATTATTCAAAGTTGGAGAACAAACAGCAATAATTGAAATTGTACCAACTAAGAAAGAATTTGAATTTATAGAAACAAATATTAATAAATTAAAAGAACAGCAAGCATAATATGGGGTGTTTTAATGATAAAAAAAATAATATTAACACTAGCAATTATAATTACATTAATAGCTATAGTAACACCTAAATCACTAGCAGGAGATATAGAAATTCCACAAAGTGCAACAGAGCCTGGAGAAGCTTTTAATAGCCTTCTTGATGGAGAAGCAACAGTGACATCTGATGATGAGAATTCTAGCGTTCAATCAGAAGTTGTAGGGATAGGGGTATCAGATTCACAAGCGGCAACACTGTCAGGAATAATTACATCTGTGGCAGGTGTTATACCTGATATGATTAGTAGATTACTTTCAGCTGTGGCTTTAGGTGGAGAATCTTATAAAGATAATAGTGTACAGTTAAGTGAATTTTTTACAATAGGTGAACTTCTTACTAATAAATATCCTTTATTTAATATAAATATATTTGAAGAAACACCTGAAGGACCAAATTCAGATATATCTAATACTTTAAAAAAGAATATTTCAATATGGTATGTAACAATTAGAAACATTGCAGCAGTAGGATGTGCAGTTACACTATTATATGTTGGAATAAGAATGGCAATAGCTGCAACTGCACAAGATTCAGCCAAATACAAAAAGATGCTTATAAATTGGCTAGTGGGAACTATTTTATTATTTGTAATGCATTATCTTGTTTTGATTATGATAAAACTAACAGAAATATTTATTAAATTTATAACTGATGCAGTAGGGAATAATACAGATATAACAGATATGGAAGTAACAATGCTTACAAAAATACCAGATGACACAGCTAAAGCAGAAGGCTGGGGCAAATTAGTATATTTAGTTATGAACTTTGTCTTAGCATTTTATCAACTAAAATTCTTTATAATGTATTTGTTTAGGGTATTAAAAATATTTATATTAACTATTGTATCACCACTTATGTGTGTTACATATCCAATAGATGCGATAGGAGATGGAAAAGCTCAAGGTTTTAATAATTGGCTAAGAAGAATGATGATGGAAATATTTATTCAACCTATTCATTTAGTTATATATATAGTATTTATATATTCAGCAGAAAAAAAAAAAAAAACAGAACCTTTTATGGG
>CALXWV010000048.1 GCA_944392515.1 uncultured Clostridia bacterium | reverse complement strand
CTGTTCTTCCTTGTGAATCTGTAAGTCTACCATCATCTAATACTTGTAAAAGCATATTCATAACATCTGGATGTGCTTTTTCTATTTCATCAAATAGTATTACTGAATATGGTTTTCTTCTTACTTTTTCAGTAAGCTGACCTGCCTCATCATATCCAACATATCCTGGAGGTGAACCTATTAATTTTGCAACGGAATGTGATTCCATATATTCTGACATATCTATCCTAATTAGTGAATCTTCACTTCCAAATAGATTTTCAGCTAAAGCTTTTGAAAGTTCTGTTTTACCTACACCTGTTGGACCTAAGAATAGGAAGGATCCAATTGGTTTATTAGGATCTTTAAGTCCCATTCTGCTTCTTTTAATAGCTTTTGCAACAGCAGATACTGCTTCATCTTGTCCTATTACTCTTTTATGCAAATTAGCCTCTAAGTTTTTAAGTTTATCATTTTCACTTTGAGAAACTTTGGTAACTGGTATTCCTGTCCAACTAGATATTACATTTGCAATATCTTCTTCTTTAAGTGTTGATACATTTTTGCTGTTCTTTGTTTCCCATTCTTTTTTAGCATTTTCTAATTCTTTCTTTTTGCTATTTTCTTTATCTCTTATTTTTGCAGCTTTTTCAAAGTCTTGAACTCTTATTGCTTCTTCTTTTTCTTTGTCTAATTTCTCAATTGCATATTTTAATTCTTTAAAGCTATCTGGTTCTGTATAACTTCTCATTCTAACTTTTGAAGCCGCTTCATCAATTAAATCTATAGCTTTATCTGGTAAATATCTATCATTTATATATCTTGAAGATAATTCTACTGCTGATTTAATTGCTTCATCAGTTATTTTTACATTATGATGTGCCTCATATTTATCCCTTAAGCCATATAGAATTTGAATTGTTTCTTCTTCTGTTGGCTCATTAACAGTAACTGGGCTAAATCTTCTTTCTAATGCTGCATCTTTTTCAATATATTTTCTATATTCTTTTAATGTAGTAGCGCCTATTAATTGAATTTCACCTCTTGCTAATAGTGGTTTTAAAATATTAGCTGCATCAACTGCTCCTTCTGCAGAACCTGCTCCTACTATTGTATGAATTTCATCTATGAAGATTATAACATCTCCTGCTTTTTTTACTTCTTTTAAAGCTTTTTTAATTCTTTCTTCAAAGTCTCCTCTATATTTTGCACCAGCTACCATACTAGCAATATCCATGCTTACTACTCTTTTATTTTTTAATGTTTCTGGCACATCTCCTGCTACTATCTTTTCTGCTAATCCTTCTGCTACTGCTGTTTTACCAACACCAGGTTCACCAATTAAGCAAGGATTATTTTTGGTTCTTCTAGATAATATTTGTATTACCCTTTGAATTTCTTCTTTTCTTCCTATAACAGGATCTAGTTTACCTTCTTTAGCCATTTTTGTTAAATCTGATCCATATTGATTTAAGGTTGGAGTTGAGTTATAGCTTCCTCTACTTGATTGATTAGAATTTTCAGTATTTTCTTCTCCTTCTTCACTTAGAACTTTTACAAGTTCATTATATAGACTTTGAGGATTTACATCTTCTTCTAGCATTATTCTAGTTGCAACACAATCTCCCTCTTTCATTATACCAATTAGTAAATGTTCTGTTCCTATATATTCTGTTCCTAATCTTCTTGCCTCTAGAAATGCATTTTCAATTACTCTTTTAGTTCTTGGTGTAAAACTAATTTCATTGCTATCTTCTATTGCTTCTCCAACGCCTACAATTTCTTCAATTGCTTCTTTTACTTTTTCTGCTGTAAGGTTTTGGTTTTGTAAGACTTTACTTGCAACACCAGTGCCTTCTTCAACTAAGCCATAAAGCAAATGTTCTGTTCCAATATAGTTATGTCCTAATTCCATAGCTATATCTTGAGCATACTCTAAGGCTTTTTCTGCTCTTGCAGTAAATTTATAATACATATTAATACACTTCCTTTCCTAACTTTTTTATTTTTAGTTTTTATATGTTATCTTTATTTATTTGTACTATTAATTTTAAATTTCTTAATCTTAATCATTATTAATCTTCATTTGTTATTTGTTTTATAACTTCACATCTTGAAGCTTCCTGGTCTATTACAGATAATTTAGTACTTAGTCTTTTTTGTATATTTGCAGGTTTAGTAAATAGCATAAGCTCACGTATTTTTTTATCATTAAGCTCTTTAATTATGCCCAAATCTGTTCCTAATTTAACTTTAGATAAAAGATCTATTGATTCTTCTTCGCTTAATCTCCTTGCATTAACTAATATACCATAACTTCTGTATACTTCATCTTCAAGCTTTAGTGAATTTTTAGATAAGTATTTTCTTGCTAATCTTTCTTGATCTATTATTTTTTGTGCTAATAGATTTAAGTTTTTAGCTATTTCTTTTTCTGTTATACCCAAAGTTTGATTATTTGATACTTGATATACATCACCTTCAGCTTTACTTCCTTCTCCATAAAGACCTCTTACATTCATTCCTAAGTTGTTTATAATATTTAACATTTTATTTAAGTTACCTGTCATTTGAAGTGCTGGTATATGTACTAATGTAGATATTTTAAGACCTGTTCCTACATTAGTTGGACAAGCTGTTAAGAAACCATATTTCTCGTGATAGCTATATTGTACTAAATTTTGCATTTTCTCATCTATTTCTATTGCTAAGTTTAATAAATTATCTATATCTAGTCCTGATGTAAATACTTGTAATTTTATATGGTCTTCTTCATTTACCATTATACAGATATTTTCTTCATCATTTATTATTATGGCTGTATATGGCATCTTTGTTTTTGCAAAATCTGGACTAATTAAGTGTTTTTCAACTAAACTTTGTTTTGTAATAGAGTCCATATCATCTAGCTTTAAGAATTTTAAGTTATATCCTAAACTAGGTGTAATTTCCTTCATTTTATCATAAACTTCTTTTAATTCTTCTTTTGAAGCTCTAGTAATAAAAGGGATTCCTTTAATATTTCTAGAAAGCCTTACTCTTGTGCTTATTACAACATCAGATTCTTTTCCATTTTGTAAATACCAATTCATTATTTATTCATCTCCTTTATCTTATCTCTTATTTTTGCAGCATCTTCATATCTTTCTTCTTTAATAGCTTTGTCTAGCTCTTTTTGTAACTCTTCTAACTTAGTGCTTTTTTCATCTTTGCTATTTTCATTATTTTTAGATGCATTTTTGCTAGGCTTTTTATTTAATAGCTCATCAACATTTTTTGCACCTCTACCTATATGTTTTGCTGTACCATGAAGATTTTTTAATAATGAATCAATTGGTCCTGAGAATGTATCATAACAATCACTACATCCAAACATTCCAGTATTTATAAAGTCACTATATGTCATTCCACAAGTTTTGCATTTAGCATTATCTATGCTAAAGCTAGGAAGCAGAGAGCTTTCTGCATAATCATTGAAGAAATCTCCTAAAAAGCTAGTAAAGTCCATTGGAATATCTATTCTATCTACTCCAAGTTTTCTAGCACATTCTGAACATAGATTAAGCTCCTTTCTAACACCATTAATTATTTGAGTATATTTTACATTTGCTTCATTTTTACCACAATTTTGACATAACATAATAATTACCTCCTTTTTAATTATTTAGTCAAAACATTTTTATTTTTATTAATCTTTTAGTATTTTAGCAATTTAATATTTTAGAATTTCTAATTAATCTAATAAATACTTTTATACTAAGTTAATTAGCATATTTTTAAATATTCTTGCTCTAATTTCATCTTTTGTTTCTTTTGGCAAAGTAAGTACTTTATCACTTGTAGCTGCCTTTATTAATTTTGCCTCTTTTTCATTTATAATGTTATAGTCTAAAAAGTTCTTAACAAATATTTCAATCTCTTTTGCTGTTATAGAATTTCCTATACTATTAATGATATGCATTATATAATCACTATGAGTAATATTAACTTTTCTAATTTTAATACATCCTCCACCACCTCTTGAGCTTTCTACATAATAGCCTTGCATTGGTGTAAATCTAGTAGATATAACATAGTTTATTTGTGATGGTACACAATTAAAATGTTCTGCTAGGTCATTTCTTTGTATTATTGCTAAATCATCATCTTCTAACATATCTTTTATAAAATCTTCTATTACATCAGATATTCTCATATTACTCCCCTCTTTTCTGCTTCATATTATTAAGCTAGTTAATTCTATATATATTTATTTTGCTATTTCAATTTTCGACATTTTCCTATTTTATTTGACTTTGACTTTCTTTGACTTTTAATAGTATATACCCTTTTGTTAAAATTGTCAATAGGTTTTAATAATTTTTTCTTGACGATTTATGCCGAATTATGCTATTATTTAGGTATAAAATAATTAAAAGGGGAGGTAATTTTTATGTATTCATCTTATTATTCAAAGAATTTATTAAGTTCTTCAAACAGTTTAGCAAATGCATCTGTATGGATTATAGTATCTATTATACTTGCTATTATTGGTGGAATTTTAATTTATTTCTTATTCTTAAGTAAGAAAAATGAAGGAAAATTCAATGGTTTTGTTGGATGGCTTTATGATTTCCTATCATTTAAGAAAATGTTTATGGAAGCTTTATTAAAAATAACATATTTAATAGTTGCTTTATACATAACACTTTCTTCATTTGCATTAATAGGAACAAGCTTTATAGCTTTCTTAGCAATGTTAATTATAGGAAATGTTGTTGCAAGATTAGTTTATGAATTTTCTTTATTACTTCTTGTTATTTGCAGAAATACAACTGAAATTAACAAAAAATTATCTAATAAAGATAATAAATAGTAATATAGTACCTCTACTTTTGGAGGTACTTTTTTATTTATTTTTTCTATTTGTACATTTTAACTTTTTACTTTTTCATCTATATCTATTTTATATTAATTATCTAATTTCTTATATGTTTTATTCATATTTAAATTTCTTATACATATATTTTAATAAATTTATGTGTAAGGAGATGTCTTATGGAAAATAATTCAAATAATTCTTCTAATGATGAATTTACAAAAGTAGACTTTAAAGATGGAACTCAAAATTGTAAGAATTTCTTTTCTTCTTTTTTTAGTAATCCTATTAAAACCTTAAAAATTATTAGCCAATCTAAACACAATTTATTTTTTAATACTTCTATTATTATCCTTCTTTTTTGGGTATTAATTATGTTTTTTAAAGCACTATTTGGTACTACATATTCTAGTAATGGTCTTTACATTTTTCTAACTGCTGTAAGAGATTTAACTATCCCTATAATCTCTGTTGGATTTATGGCTCTTATTATTTATTGTATTGATCCTAATAAAGATGAAAAATGTAATTTAACGAATACTTTAACTTCAGTAATTGTTTGTAAAATACCAGTTATTATTGCAAGCTTTATATCACTAATTAACCTTGTATCAAATAAAGCTTACTATATCACTAACCCAATTACTTATTTTTGCATTAGTTTAAGCATTCTTTTAACTTATTTTGCTATAAAATATTTATATAAAGAATGTGAAGATTTTAAGTCTTTTAAAAGATTTATGGTAGTTTACGGTATCTTTTATGGTGTATATTTAATTTTATCTTTTTTAGGTATTTATATGGTATAATTATTTTCTCTTTTCTATTGAAAAATTTTGTATTTACATATATAATGTAGGTGAAATCTTAAGGATTTCACTTACGATTCGTTCAATAGAAAGGAGAATTTTTATGAATTTAAATATTACTGGAAAGGATTTTGAACTAACAGATTCTATTAAAAGTTACATTACTGAAAAGATTGGTAAACTAGAGAAATATTTTGGTAGTGATTTTGATGCAGTTGCTACATTAAAAATAGAAGGAAACAATCAAGTAGCTGAAATAAGAGTAAATATTGCTAGTGAAACTTTTAAAGCTGCAACAGCAAGCAAAGACTTGTATGCTTCAGTTGATAAAGATATAGAAATATTAGAAGGACAAATTAGAAAGAGCAAAACTAAAAAAGATAAACAAAATATGGTTGAAACAATAAGAATGAATAATCAAGCAAGTTCTGAAACTGCAGAAGAAGATGGTGAAATTATTAAAACTATTTATTACAGCATAAAACCTCTTACTCAAGAAGATGCTAAGTTAGTTCTAGAAGGAGATGCTAAGAATAAATTTTTACCATTTATAAATGTTGAAACTAACCAAGTTAATGTAATATACAAATTAAAAGATGGCAAAAATTTTGGTATATTAGAACCAGAAGCCTAAATAAATTAAGCTATGAATTTTTGATTCATAGCTTTTATTTTTTGAAAATAATTTCTCTTTAATTAGATAATATTTTAATATGTTTATTTTTATATAAATTATAAAAACACCCTATTTTATGGGGTGTTTATGTATTATTCTGCTTTTTTAGTTGTCTTTTTTGTTGTAGCTTTTTTTGGAGCTTCTTTTTTCTCTTCAGTAGCTTCAACTTTTGCTTCAGCTTTCTTTGCTGTAGCTTTTTTAGCTTCAACCTTAACAGCTAATTTGCTTTCAAGTCTTGATTTTTTTCTTGAAGCTGCATTTTTAGAAATAACTCCTTTTGAGCAAGCACTATCTATTTTACTTTTTGCTTTAGATAATAATTCTACAGCTTCTTTATCTCCATTGTTGTTTGCTGCTTCATATTTCTTTATAGCTGTTTTACATTCTGATTTTATCATATTATTTCTTTTTGTTTTAGTTTCTGCAACTTTAACTCTTTTTATAGCTGATTTAATATTTGGCATGTTTTGCACCTCCCTTTAGTGTATTAAACTATAACATATGTTATTATAGCATAGTTTTTCGTATATGACAAGTATTTGAAGAAAAAAAGTTTATTTGACATAACGCAGTTAATTGAAGA
>CALXWV010000047.1 GCA_944392515.1 uncultured Clostridia bacterium | reverse complement strand
AAAATTTACTAAGATAATTTTTTACAATAAAAAAATATCATCCATTTATGAATGATATTTGTATCTATCTATTCAATTTAGTTCGAACAGATACGTCATTGGAGCCACCAGCGAGAATCGAACTCGCGACCTACAGGTTACGAATCTGTTGCTCTACCAACTGAGCTATAGTGGCATAAAACAAATATATTATATTATAATAAAATAACTAAATCAAGCTATTATTTTTAAATTTTATCTATTTTTAAGAGGAGCAGTATAAAAATGCTCCTCAATATATTTAATTAAATAGAATATTCTTTAAATTAAAATAATTATCTTCAATTTCACAAACTATATCAAATTCTTTTCTTATTTTGTCTAATTCATTCTTATTTTCTTCACATAAAAAGCAATTAGTATATACAATATCATGTTTATCTTTATCAACCATTCTTAAATCACTTATTTGATCACCTAATAAAAGAACTTTTTTCCTATTTTCTAATTTGTCTTTTATCTTATCTGGGAGAGAGACCTCATTTTTGTTTAAGCTGTGTATTATATTTTTATCTACTCCAACAGCTATACCATTTTTAAATATTATTTTATTACTACTTACATAAATATTATCATAATAACAGTTATTTAAATGTAAAAAAGTCTCAATAAAATTGCCAATACCAGCACTAATAATTATTAATGGAATATTATTTTTATATAAAAATTTTATAAATTTTTTAGCACCAGTTCTAAATTCCATTATTCTTAAATCAGTAGCAGCATTTTTAAAAATCTCTTCAGTAATCTTATATTTAACAAAAAGACTTATATGTTTTTCATACCATTCTTTCATTTTAGAAGATTTATATTCATAATCTAGTGATTTATCAATTTCAATAGGTCTATAGTAATTATAAAATTCTTGTCTTTCTTTTTTATATTCTTTAGGAACAAGTGGACTTTCAGATAAAATTGACCAAGATGTTTTACTACTTCCATTAGTTATTGTTCTATCAAAATCTGCTACAACATATAAATTAGCCAAATCCTTAATAGGTAAATATTTTTTTATTTCATCTTTAATAATCATACTAACCTCGCTCATTACATATTTTAATAATTATAAAACCAATATAATAAAAAGTAAACATTAAATTAATGATTTCACAATTTTTCTAGTCCAAATACTATTATTTGTGGTAAAATGTTGAAATATTTATAACCTTGAAATATAATTATTAAAAAATAAATTATACTATATGAGGAGAAATGTTTATGAATATAAATATTAATAAAGTAAAGATTATAGTTACTGTGCCACCTGAAAATGTAGATGATGTAAGAGAGGCAATGTGTAGTGCTGGAGCAGGAATAATAGGAAATTATACAAATTGCTCTATGAGTACAAAGTGCCAAGGAACATTTAAACCAAATGATGAAGCTAATCCATATATTGGAGAGATAAATAAAATGGAATTTGTAGAAGAAGTAAAATTGGAAATGGTATGTGATATAAAAAATGTAAAAAAAGTAATTTCAAGCTTAAGAAAAGTTCATCCATACGAAGAACCAGGTATAGATATTATTCCTTTATTAGATGAAGCAAGTTTTAAATAAAAAAAGGAGAAATATAATGACATTAAAAGAGCAAATCAAAAATTATGTACCTTTTGATGAGCAAGAAGAAAAAGATAAAGTACAATTTTTAAAATTTATAGATACATTTGATAATGTATTAACAAGAGAAAATATATTTGGTCACATTACTTCATCAGCATTTGTTGTTAATAAGGAAAGAACAAAAATGCTCGTTGTATATCATATTATTGATGATGGATGGATTTATCCTGGTGGACATGCTGATGGTGAAGAAGACTTATTATCTGTTGCTTTAAGAGAAGTAGAAGAAGAAACAGGGTTAAAGCCAAAAGTTTTAGATAATTCAATATTTTCAATTCAATCAGGACCCGTAATAGGGCATATTAAAAGAGGAAAATATGTATCAGCTCATATTCATTATGATGTTATATATTTAATGGAAGCAGATGATAAAATCCCACTAAAATATAAAAAAGATGAATCAAAAGGCGTAAAATGGATTCCTTTTGAAAATGCAATGGATTTTAGCATTTGTAATTATGCAAGACCAATACATAAAAATTAATAACTAAATTAAAGAAAATAGAATTAAAGGAAATAGAATTAAAGTAAAGGAGTATTTAAATGAATTGTTTAAATAAAACAAAAGTAAAAAAATTATTAATAAAAGTATTTGATATATTGCTAATAATAATTTTTATAAATATTTTATTAAGCAATAATGTAAGAGCTTCAAGCGGGCCAATAATTCCAACTGTTCCGTATAAAGAAGTAGAAACTTACACAATTGAATATTATAGAGCAGTATACGTTGCTGTAGGTCTTTTTTATTTTGCTATTAATTTGATTGTAGTAAATCTAATTTCTATAATATATAAAAAAAGAAAAGGTAATAAAATTAGAAAAACAAATAAATATATAATAATTATTTCTTTAATATTAATTGTAACATCATTAATTATTCCAAATATAATTGGCTCTATTTTTGGAAAAACAGAAATAAGAAAAATACAAACAAATTTATCTTCACCGACTGAGCTAGTTGATACAGTAGAATATGCCGTAGAAATAGCATTTTACTTATTATTTGAAGTGTCTTTAGTAAGTCTTTTTATACTTTCTATTATAATGATTTATCAAAAAATTAAACATAAAAAAGTAAAATCAATAATAAAATGTATTAGCATAATTTGTTTAATAATGTGTATAATTTTATTTATAGAAATATTACTTATGGATTCAAATGTGGGATTAATTATATAAAATTTATAAAACACTTGTATTTTAATTTTTACTTTGATAAAATACATAAAGAAAAAAGGGAGTAGCTCGTAAATAACTAATCAACAGCAAGAGAAATCTGGTTAGTGACCTTTATGGTGAGCAAGACTTTTAAGAACCATCTTCTTATTAGTCTTGCTATTTTTAATATTAAAAGTTAATATAATTGCATATCATTAGTTATATATAATTTTAGCTTATTGTTTAAAAATTATTAAATTGCAAATAATAAATTAGGAGGAAAAAATGAACTGGTTTAACAAAGATGTAGAAGAAGTTTCTAAAATTTTAAAAACAGATTTAGAAAAAGGGATAAGTAGTGAAGAAGCAAAAAAAAGAATAGAAGAAAAAGGATATAATGAGCTGCAAGAAAAGAAAAATAAGAGTACTTTTGTAAAATTTTTAGAGCAATTTAAAGATTTTATGATAATTATACTTATAATAGCTGCAATAATTTCAGGAGTTGTAGGACAGCTTCAAGGAGAAGGATTTACCGATTCAATTATTATTTTAATAGTTGTAGTTCTTAATGCAATTATAGGAGTCGTGCAAGAAAATAAAGCAGAAAAATCACTAGAAGCTTTGAAAAAAATGAGCAGTTATTCAGCAAAAGTAATTAGAGATGGAAAAGTAATAGTTATCCCTTCGAAAGAATTGGTACAAGGAGATATAGTTTTATTAGATACAGGAGATTATGTTCCAGCAGATATAAGAATTGTGGATGCTGTAAACCTTAAAGCTCAAGAAGCTTCTCTTACAGGTGAATCAGTTCCAGTAGAAAAAGATGCTGTAAAAATAGAAAATACTGAAGCTCCACTTGGAGATAGAACGAATATGCTATTTTCTTCAAGTTTAATAACATATGGAAGAGGAAAAGGTATAGTTGTAGAAACTGGAATGAATACTGAAGTTGGAAATATAGCTGGAATGCTTAACAGTGTAGAAAAGACAGCAACGCCACTTCAACAAAAACTAAATAAACTTGGAAAAAGTTTAGGAATAATGGCAATAGTAATTTGTGCTTTAATCTTTATAATAGGCCTAGCTTATGGTAAAGATATAATAGATATGTTTATGACAGCAGTAAGTCTTGCAGTTGCCGCAATTCCAGAAGGATTAGCAGCAGTTTCTACCATTGTTTTAGCAATAGGTGTTCAAAGAATGGTTAAGAAAAATGCAATAGTAAAGAAACTACCTGCAGTGGAAACACTTGGGAGTGCATCTGTAATTTGCTCTGATAAAACAGGAACATTAACACAAAATAAAATGGAAGTCCAAAAAATATTTGTTAATGGTAATTTAGTTGATGTTTCTAATATAGAAAATATAAAAGATAATAAAGAATATACAACTGATGAATTCAATAAAACAATCTTTATCGGAATGTTATGTAATGATACTAAAATAGCTCCAGATAGTAATAATACTAATGAAAAAGTATTTACTGGAGATCCTACTGAAATAGCTTTAACACAATTAGCATTTAACTTTAATCATAATGAAAATGAAATAGAAAATTTTTCAAGAGTAGCAGAAATACCATTTGACTCAGATAGAAAGTTAATGACAACTGTAAATAAATATGAAGATAAATATCTAGTTTGTACAAAAGGTGGCTTAGATGAATTATTAGAAATATGTAGTAGCTACTCAGAAAATGGAGAAATAAAAACAGATTTAAAAGATAAAATACCATTAATAGAAAAGCAAAATGAAGATTTAGCGAAAAATGCACTTAGAGTTTTAGCAATGGCATATAAATTTATAGACCATGAACCTATAGGAGATGAAGTTCTTGATTTAGAAAGAAATTTGACTTTTGTAGGTATGTGTGGAATGATTGATCCACCAAGAGAGGAAGCAAAACTTGCAGTTCAAATATGTAAGGAATCTGGAATAAAAACTGTTATGATTACAGGTGACCATAAAATTACAGCAACAGCAATCGCTAAACAACTAGGTATATTAGAAAATGAAGACGAGGCTATAACAGGTGCAGAACTTTCAAAAATGTCTGACGAAGAACTAGATAATAACATAAGAAAATATAGTGTATATGCTAGAGTTGCACCTGAACATAAAGTTAGAATAGTAAAAGCATGGCAAAAAGCTGGAGAAATAGTTGCAATGACAGGTGATGGAGTAAATGATGCACCAGCTCTTAAACAAGCAGATATTGGTTGTGCAATGGGAATTGTAGGAACAGATGTTGCAAAAGAAGCGGCAGATGTAATTTTAACAGATGATAATTTTGCAACAATTGTATCTGCAGTAGAAGAGGGCAGAAGAATATATGCAAATATTTTAAAAGCAATTGAATTTTTAATTTCAAGTAACATTGGTGAAATTGTTTTATTATTTGTTTGTATGCTAATAACACCATTTTTAAGTAATACATTTGGAATAGATATTAGCTTAATTGAACCACTTCTTCCTATGCATATTCTTTGGATTAATTTAGTTACTGATTCACTTCCAGCTCTTGCCTTAGCAGTAGATCCAGCAGAAGATGATATCATGAAGAAAAAGCCTAATAAAGAAAAAGGAGTATTTATAAAATCTAGACTTTGGAGAGTTGTATATCAAGGTATTATGATAGGTCTAATAACACTTGCAGCATTTATAATAGGCTTATCTACACCAGAAAGTATACTTCCTAAAATAGAAGGTCTAACTAGTGCTGAAGTTAGAGTAGAAATAGGTCAAACAATGGCATTTGTTACACTTGCATTTGCAGAATTAATTCATGTATTTAATGTAAGAAATCCTAAAAAATCTATATTTAAGACACATCCATTTAAAAATAAAATGTTATTATTAGCACTTGGAGTTTCAGCATTACTTATGATTGTAATATTAGCAATTCCTAAGTTAAGAGAAGTATTTAGTATACCAGTTTTACCTGCTCAAGATACTTTTGAAATGATTTTATTGATATTATCTCCAATACTAATTGTCGAAATAATGAAATTGCTAAAATTAAATGGAAATAGAAAAGGAGAAGAATAAAATTATTAATAAGCGACATTTTTCTAATAAAATGTTGCTTATTTTTATTTTTTATGTATAATATAGGTAAGTAAAATTATGAGAGGCAAAATATGTACGATTTAATTTTAAGAACAAAAAGATTAAATAAAATAAAAGTTGCTTTAGCTATTTTAGTTTGCGTGCTTATTGTTCTAATTGTTTTTACTAGTATTAGATTGGTTCAAATGTATAAAGTGAGCAAAAATGTCCATGCTTATGATTTATGGATTAATGAAATAAATGCAGAAATTTCTGCAAGAGAAGAAGCTGAAAAAGCGAGATTTTTACCTTTAAATGAACAAGAGCTAGAAAACTTTAGTAATATTTATAAGCATCAAGATAATAAAAGAGTTTTTTTAACATTTGATGATGGACCATCTACATCTGTTACACCATATATATTAGATTTACTATCACAGCAAAATGTCAAAGCTACATTTTTTGTGTTAGGATCAAAAGTTGAAGCTAATCCAGATTTAGTGAAAAGAGAATATGATGAAGGACATTATATTGCAAATCATGGGTATTCGCACAAATATAGTGAAATGTATTCAAGTACTCAAAATGTATTAGATGAATATAATAAAACAAATGACTTAATAAAAAATGCTATTGGAAATCAAAATTATAATTCATTAGTTTTTAGATTTCCAGGAGGTTCAAGTGGAGGACCATATAATGATTTAAAGCAAGAAGCTAAAGAAGTATTAAAACAAAATGGTATTGCTAGTGTTGATTGGAATGCTCTTACCAATGATGCAGCAGGTGCTAATACAAAAGAAAAAATAATGGAGAATTTTTATAATACAGTACAAAATAAAACAAGTATAGTAATATTAATGCATGATGCACCAGATAAGATACTTACTTATGAGTGTTTGCCAGAGATTATACAGTATTTTAAAGATAATGGATATGAATTTAAAACAATGTATGATGTGATAGGTAGAAATTAATAAAATAAAAAACGAAAAATAAGCAATAAAACTTTTCAAAAACCACTTGACAATATATTAAAAAAAGTGTATAGTTAATATTGTTCACATTAAGTTATGAACAATATTATATGCGGATGTGGCGGAATTGGCAGACGCGCTGGTCTTAGGAACCAGTACCAATGGTGTGGGGGTTCAAGTCCCTTCATCCGCACCAAT
>CALXWV010000046.1 GCA_944392515.1 uncultured Clostridia bacterium | reverse complement strand
CCATATATAAGTAAAACTATTACAGAATTTTGGAGAAGATGGCATATAACTTTAAGCAGTTGGTTTAGAGATTACATCTATATACCACTTGGAGGAAATAGAAAAGGTTTAGCTAAACAAATTAGAAATATTCTAATAGTTTGGGCACTTACACGGTGCTTGGCATGGAGCTTCATGGAACTTTGTTTTGTGGGGATTGTACTTTGGAATAATACTAATTATAGAAAAACTATTTTTGATTAAAATAATGGCTAAAGTACAAGAAAAAATTTCCGACTTAGAAAAAAATAATAAAGCTCTAGGAACAATTTTAAGCATTATTTTGAGTACAATTTCTCACATATATGCTATGTTTTTAGTTTTAATAAGTTGGGCTATATTTGCATTTGAAGACTTAAGCAAAGTAGGAGTGTACTTAAGTTCAATGTTCGGATTGAACAATGTAAGCTTTGTCAATTCAGAAGCAATATATTACTTGCAAAATTATTTCATCATAATTATTGTTGGAATAATTTGTTCAATACCTCTTAAAAATATTATAGTAAAGGTAAAGAAAATTTCGGCTAGAATATTAAATGAAAAAATAAAAAATTCAACTAATCCAATAACAAATATTACGAATAAAATTGGAAAACTTAATAACACAGCCTATATAGCAACAGTCGTAAATAGCAAAGAAGAAATAAAGAAAAATCAGACTGAAAAAGCTAAAAGGATAAGTAAATGGACCGGTGTAATTACTGGAATCGTATGTGTTGGTATTTTAATTATTAGTACAGCAAGCTTAGTAAATAATAGCTTCAATCCATTTTTGTATTTTAGATTTTAAAACTTTTTAACATATATGTGTAATTGATAATACATTAATAATTAAATTTTAATAAGAACTAAGATATTTTGAATAAAGGATAAAGGTTAAAATAATACAATTTTTATAACCAAACTTATGCCTTGCCTTTAGGAAGGAATAAAATTAAAAATGAAAAACAAGATATTCTTTCTAATATTTGTAACAGTATGGGTAATCATAGTAATACTAAATTTCGTATTACCAAAAAGCGATTTTTCAGAACAAGAAAATAGAATGTATGCTATAATTCCAAGATTTACATTTAAAAGCTTTATAAATGGAGAATATTTGGATGGTGTTAACGACTATGTAAATGACCACTTTGCTTTTAGAGATACATTCCTAAAAATAAACTCTTGGTGGGAAATAAATATACTTGGTAAAAAAGAAATTAATGACGTATATGTAGGAAAAGACTCATATTTATTTGAAAAATTTGAATTTGGTGAAGAGGAAGAAGTAACATTAAATAGTAATACTAAAATAATATCTGAATTTGCACAAAAAATGAATGAGCAAAATATAAAAACATATTTTATACTTGTGCCTAATTCAATTTATATAAATAGCAACAAATTGCCAGAAAATGTGGAAGCTCCAAATCAAGAAAAAATAATTAACATTGCATATAGCAATACGAAAAATACAGTTAATGTAGATGTAGAAAAATCTTTATTAAATGAAAATAAAAATCAGCAATTGTACTTTAAAACAGACCATCATATGAATAGTGATGGAGCATATGTGGTATACAAAGAGTTTTGCAAATCTGCAAATATAGAAGCAGTACCAATAACTGATTTTAATAAAGTGAAAGTAACAAGTGATTTCTTAGGAACTTTTGATTCAAAGGCACAAATATGGAATCAAGAACCAGATGAAATCTATGTATATCAAAATGAAAACAATATGAATATAAAAGAAGCGATTTATGATACTCAAAACACACAAAGTATATTTAATGAAGAATTTTTATTAACCAAAGACAAATATTCATATTTCCTAAATGGAAATAACAGTAGAGCGATTATAAAAACGAATGTGAATAATGATAGAAAATTATTAGTAGTGAAAGATTCATATGCACATATAATGTCACAGTTTTTATGCCAAAATTATTCAGAAGTTCACTTTTTAGACCCAAGATATACAGCATTTGATTATGAACAATATGCAAAGGAAAATGGCATTACAGATGTATTATTTTTATATAATGTGTCAAATTTTGTAGAAGATAATAATTTGAGGAAAATTAATATATAGCAAAACCACTCTCTTGCCAAGTAGAGAGTGGTTAGACTTAATTTCTTTTGTAATAAACTCTGGCTTGACAAAGCTTGTACAAGCCAGAGACAGTCGGCTTACAAAATGGCGGACCAAAAAGCTGCCATCCTTCTACTATTCGTTGCTTCACCTTCCGACGCAAGTCAGTCGGAGATTCATACACAAGGATTTCATAGTCTATAATTTCCTTATCCATTGCAAACCCTCCTTGGGTATATACTGCTTGGCTCAGTATATTAATATTTATAGTATACAATAAATAATTAAAAATGTAAATAAAAAGTCTAATGTTCTTGCAACATTTAATAACTTAGTAAAATTACAAAAAATTATAATTAAAAAATTTTCACCTTTAAATTACAAAATTGTAAAAAATTAAAATTTTAAATTGCGAAATTTATAAATAAAAGAAATAAAAAAGGAAAAAATAAAAAATGAAAAGTCATATTTGACTTAAAAAAATATTAGGAGGTGAAAATTTATGAAAAAATCAATCAAAATAACAGCTATTTTTGCTGCAATACTTGCAATATTATTTATAGTTCCAAATGCAAGTAAAGCTACAACAAGAGAAGTTACAGATGAAAGTACTTTAATAAGTGAAATAAATTCTGCAAATCCAGGAGATACAATATCTATTCAAAACAATATTACTATCACACAACCAATAGTAATAGCAAAAGAACTTATTATTGAAGGAAATGGGTATACATTAACTGGTAGCGAAGGATGGACATCTACATCAGGAAACCAAACAATGTTTACAGCTCAATTATCTGATGCAAAATTAACTTTAAGAAATATCAATTTAGTCAGAGGACCTAAATATGGTGTTCAATCATATGATGGCGCTACTGTAATATTAGATAATGTTAATATAACAGATTTCAACTACGGTGGTGTATTAGTTAATGGTGGTAAACTTGAAGTAAGAGATTTACACTTAGGACGTAATGGTACAGGTGCAAATAATGGTATAGAAATAGATAAAGGAGCAGCTGCTACAAACAGTCCTACACTTGTAATGAATGGTGTATTAAAAAGTGATGCAGCAGAAAACGTTGTTAGAGTAGCAGATAACGGCAATTTAACAAATTTCACAATTGAAAATGCTGAAGGTACAACTAACAAGGTATTTGTTACAGGTGAGGCAGTAGTTTTAACAGATGAATATAACAATGTCATTTCAGAAACTGTACTACCTGACACAGTAACTCCAAATGTTGATAAAGAAAAAGTATTTGTAACAATAGCATATAACGAAGAAACATTAAGAATAGTTGTTAATAAAGATGAAAAAATAACAGCAGAATTAGTTAAATCTCATATTGTGCTAGAAGATAATTATAAAATAGATGGTCTTTATGCAGATGCAGAATATAAAACAGAATTTGATTTTAATAATGCAATAACAGCTGATACTACAATTTATGCAAAAATTTCTGAAATACCAACAGAGCAACCAGAAGAAAAGCCTGAAGAAGTAGTAGAAGAAGAAAAAGATGATACTCCAAAAACTGGTGTAAATAGTTATTTAGGTTTAGCAACATTTGTAATAGCTTTATCAGTAGCTGGTATTATATTTACTAAAAAAAGAAATAATGTATAATAATAAAATAAACTTCCGGCTAAATTAATGTCGGAAGTTTTTATTTTAAAATTAAAATAATTTTATTTAAAAAATTATATAACTAATTGGAGATATTATGAAAAGTAAACCTAAAAGTAATAAATTAATTTATTTATTCTATATAATTTTAATAACTATTTCTATTATATATATAATATTCTTTCTAAAATTGAAGTTTGATGCAAGAAAAGAAAGTAATCTGCTAAATACAATAAAAATAGAAGAAAATAATACTACTGAAAATGAGGTGTTAACAGAAGAAGCAAAAGAACAAAATGTAACAGAAAGAATGCTTAAGGTTAGAGAACTTAAAAAAGAGAATCCAGATATTGTAGGATGGATTGAAATAGAAGGAACAAAAATAAGTTATCCAGTATTGCAAGGAGAAGATAATGAATATTATTTAAATCATAATTATAAAAATGAAAAGACAGCAAATGGTTCTATATTTTTAAATAAAGATTATGATTGGAATGTGCCAAGTACAAATCTACTTATATATGGACACAATATGAAAAATGGAGAAATGTTTACAGATTTACTTAAATATGCAAGTGAAAGCTATTATAAAGATCATCCGATAATTAGACTTACAACAGAAAATGATGATTCAGAATATGAAATATTTTCTGTATTTAGAAGTAAAGTGTTTTATAAGTCTGAAACCAATGTATTTAAGTATTATAATTTCCTAAATGCAGAAAATGAAGAAGAATATAATGACTTTGTAGAAAATGCAAAGAAGGTTTCATTATATGATACAAATATAACTTCAAATTATAATGAAAGCCTAATTACACTTATAACTTGCTCATATCATATTGAAGATGGAAGATTTGTTGTAATTGGAAGAATAAAATAATTTTTTAAATCTAATATTCACATAAAATTACTTGAAAATATGTATAAAATATAGTATTATAATTATTAGAAAGGAAAAAAATTCAATAATTTAATTGAATTAAAGGTAAATAAAAGTGAAACAAAAATTTTTAAAAGATTTAGGAATAGACTTAGATGGAACAACAGATGAATTATTACAGCAGTTTGATTTAAATGGATTTATGGACGAGATATCAGATAATAGACTTAAAGAAGAAAATGACAAGGTAGAAGAATTAAAAGATGAAATAAACAAGGAAGATAATAGGCAAAAGTAATGGAAAATATAAAGAAAAATGATGAATTTATTGTAGATATAATAGATTATGGAGCAGACGGAGAAGGTATAGCAAAAATAAATGGCTATACCATTTTTGTAATTGGAGCATTAAAAGGAGAAAAATGCAAAATACATATATTAAAGGTTTTAAAGACTCATGCTTTTGCTAAGATTATTGAGATTATAATAAAGTCAGATAAAAGAGTAGAGTCCGATTGCAATACATTTAATAGATGTGGTGGCTGTGATTTAAGACATATTGAATATAATGAAACATTAAAGATTAAACAAGAAAAAGTACAAAATTTAGTAAATAAAATGCTTAAAAATAAAATAGAAGTTAATTGCACTATAGGAATGGATAAGCCAATATATTATAGAAACAAAGCAATTTTTCCGGTAACTAAAGAAGGACAAGTTGGTATTTTTGCTAAAAGATCTCATAATGTTATTCCCATAAATGAATGCAAAATACAAACAAAAGTGTCTCAAGATATAGCAAAATATATATTAGAAAACTGGACTGACAGTGTTTATGATGAAAATACTCGGAAAAGGTCTACTTAGAAATATCATGGTAAGAGAAGGATTTAAAACTCACGAGATTATGCTTGTAGTAGTTCAAAACGGGGATAAAAATGTATTTGAAACAAATGAAAATCTAGAAATAGATAAAATCTTAAAAGAATTTCCAAATATAAGAACAATTGTTATTAATATTAATACTGAAAAAACAAATGTTGTATTATCAAGAAAAAATATTGTTATATATGGTGATGGAACAATAGAAGATAAATTAGGAAACTATGTATTTAAAATTTCTCCAAATTCATTTTACCAAGTAAATCCTGTGCAAACAGAAAAATTATATAATTTAGCAATAAAAGGTGCTAAATTAAAAGAAGATGATATTTTATGTGATTTATATTGTGGAATAGGTACAATAGGTATATTTGCGTCTAAATATGTAAAAAAGGTGTATGGAGTTGAAATTGTAGAAGAAGCAATAAAGAATGCTAAAGAGAATGCTAAATTAAATGGAGTAGACAATATAGAATTTATTAGAGGTGATGTAGAAATAGCTTTTAATAAAATGCTAGAAAAAGGAGTTAAGCCAAGTGTAGTTATAGTAGACCCACCAAGAAAAGGGTTAGATAGTAAAACAGTTAAGAATTTATGTGATTTAAAACTAGATAGACTAGTATATGTAAGTTGTAACCCAGCAACTCTTATGAGAGATTTGCAAATATTAGAAGATGCATATAAAATAGAATCAATTACTCCTGTAGATAATTTTTGCTATAGTTCACACGTAGAATGTGTATGTGTTATGAACCTAAGGTAAAAAATATTATGAGTCGATTATTCGACTCTTTTTTAATAAAATTTGTAACAAAATAATATAAAATTATACTAATTAAGTGAAGGGGGGAAAGAGCTATGCAGAATATGGAAGAAATATATAGTAAGTATGCTGAAAATGTATATAAATATGTATTCTGCTTAACAGGAAATAGAGATATAACAGAAGAAATTGTCCAAGAGACCTTTGTAGTAGCTATTAAAGACATAAAAAAGTTTAGAGGAGAGTGTAAAATATCAAGTTGGCTATGCCAGATTAGCAAGTATATATGGTATAAAAAACTAAAGAAAGAGAAGCAAAACAAAGAAATACCACTAGATACTCTGCAAGATTCATTAGTTATGGAAGAGTCAATAGAAGAGAATCTTTGCAACAAAACAAATAAAATACATCTATTTAAAAAGCTACAAAATCTTGATGAGGATACTAGAAATGTGATGTATTTAAGAATATTTGGTAATTTTGAATATAGTGAAATAGCAGAAATTATGAATAAAACATCAAATTGGGCACGAGTTGTATTTTTTCGTGGTAAGCAAAAATTAAAGGAGGAATTAGATAAATGAAAAACGAATGCGATATTGTTAAAGATTTGCTATTTAGTTACAATGATGGGGTTTTGAGCGAAGCTTCTAAAAATTTTGTTGAAAAGCATTTAAAAACATGTGAAAGTTGTAATAATGTGTTAAAAGAAATAAGGCAAGAAAGTGGAGAAATAGAGCAGAAAAAAGAGATTGATGCTTTTAAGGGTGTTAGAAAGAAAATAAGTAAACGAAATGTAATAATTTCTGTTAGCGTAATAATTATATTAAT
>CALXWV010000045.1 GCA_944392515.1 uncultured Clostridia bacterium | reverse complement strand
TTAAAAAATGTTTTTTAGGAACTAATAAAATCATTTTTTGAGTTTTATTTTGAACTGTAAAAGGAACTTTTAAGTGATTTTTTGTTCAAAATAAAGTAGCTTTTTTATAAAATGTTCCGCTAATTCGGTGCCTCGCAGATCCCCCGAGTTTTGATAGTATGTCAAAACTCATAGGGGAGAACGCTTTAGTTAAGTACACTAAAATGTTCTCCCCATAGGTACAGCTTAAATCTTAATAATTAAGCTGATATTCTTTTATTTAACATTTTATCAATTATCAATGTCATATCTTCTAAACTAACTGGAAAAGAAATTATACCAACACCTCTATAATATATATCTATTTCTTGAACTTTCTTACCATTTACTCTTTCTGATTGATGAATTATTATCTTTTCTATTAGTTCATTTAGTATCTCTGGCGAAAGTTTAGTTATTTCAGTATATTTTTTTACATTAGATATAAATTGTGTTATATTAGTATCTTTCTTTTCAGTATTTTCAATATCTTTTGACAATTGTTCAATCTTAATTTTTAATTCTTGTTGTTCCTTGTCATAATTAAAAGATAAGTTTCTAAATCTATCATCTGTAATCTTTCCAGATACATTATCTTCATAAATATGCATAAATAAGTTATCAATTTCAATTATTCGTTTCTTTGCTTGTTCAAGTTCTTTCTTGTTTTTAGAGATTTGTTTTAGCTCATCTTGTGTAGATTTTGCTAATTGCTCTTTTATAAATAAATCTTCAAAATTTTTCATATAAGAAACTACTTTTTGTATATTCTCTAAAACAATAACTTGTAATACTTCATCTGAAATATAATGAGATGTGCATAAAGAAGTGTCATGCTTATAACTTGAACATCTATAATGGTCTTTATTTTTTAAGTCCTTTACAGGAGATTGAAAATACATTTTCATTCCACAATCATTGCAGAATAGTAATCCTGAAAAAATACTTTTCTTACCTGACCTAGTAGGCTTTTTTCTGTTATTTCTTAATTGTTTTGCAATATTCCAAGTATATTCATCAATAATTGGCTCGTGAGTATTTTTAAATACTTTTCTATCTTCTTTTGGGAGTTTTACTCTAGTCTTATCTTTATAAGAACGAGTAGTACATTTAAAATTTACTGTATCTCCAATATATTCTTGTCTATCCAAAATACATGCTACAGTAGTTCCACACCATTTATATTGATATTCTTGATGATTTGTATTTGAGCTTGTATAAATACTTGCGTTATATTCAGATGGAGTTAATATTTTTCTTTCTCTTAAAATTCTAGCAATTTCACAAGTTCCATGTCCTTGAACAAACAGACTAAATATTTCCTTTACAATTTCAGCAGGTGTTTCATCTACAAGCCATTTTGTTTTATCATTTTCATCTTTTTTATATCCATAAGGTACATTATTAGCAAGTGATATTCCAGATTCTCCTTTATTTTTTAGAACTGCTCTAACTTTTTGACTTGTATTTTTGGCATGCATTTCATTAAACCAGTCTTGAATAGGCAAAAAATCATTTAAACCTTTGCTACTATCGATATTGTCCATTATAGCAATATACCTAATGCCGAAGTCTTACAAAATCTTCTTCAAGAAGTTGTCCAACAACAAGTCTATTTCTTCCAAGTCTTGAATGGTCTTTTACTATAATTGTTCCAATTTTTCCATTTTCAGCAAGTTCCATCATTTCCATAAAAGCAGGTCTTGTAAAAGTAGTTCCAGAATAGCCATCATCTACAAAGAACTTAATATTTTGAAATTTGTTATCTTGTGCATATTTACTTAAAATTAATTTTTGATTTTTTATACTATTGCTTTCTCCTGCAAGTTCATCATCTCTTGATAAACGACAGTATAAAGCAGTAATTTTATCGCTTTCTAGCTGTTTCATTATTTACTCCTTTCCTTAGACAGCTTGAAATACGATATAAAATTATAGTTACTACAATTCAAGTAGTGTTTATAATATACCATATTCCAAACTTAAAATTAAATACAAAAACATTACTTTCGGAAGATTTCAAAAAATCTAGTTAATATAGTGTGTTCCGAATTTTTATTAAAATAGGTATTTACTTTATAAACAGTACCTTTAATTTCTTTTTCAAAGTTCAAATTTTGTTCTGGATAAAAACTTTTTAAATATTCTGTAATTTCTTCTTTAGTCATTTTAGAAAGTTTATTACAAAACTCATTTTTTAAATTCTCTAAAAATTCATATTCTTCATTAGTTAGTTCAATTCTATATATTTTTTTACTATCTTGCATCTCTGTCTGCCCTCCTTTTCTTGTATTCAGGAGAGTTCTTTAATTTTTGCTTTTCTAGTCGTGCTTTTTCTTTTGCTTCTTCACGAGCCTTTCGTTCAGCTTGTATTTTTTCTTGCTCAAGTCGTTGTCTTTCTAACTTATCTTGTTTTTCTTTATCAAATAAACTTTTAAAGAAGTTTGTAACTTTTTGTGGTGCAAGTTTGATAGCATAGAAATAATCTTTTGTTTTTTCTACAATGTCATCATATAGAGATTTCCATTTATCTACTGCATTTCTTAAATTATCAATTCTGCTATTCAGTTCATATATTTCTTTATCTGCCATAATTCCTTTTTTAGCATATTCAGTTAAATTTTTGTAATCTTCTTGTTCTAATTCAATCTTTTTGGAAAATCTCTTTTGCTTTCCTAAATTTGAAATATCTTCAATTTGTTTGTCGTACTTCATATAAGAATTATAGGAATTTTCCTTTTCTTCAACCTTATTTGTTATTTTTTGTAGTCTTTCGGTATCTTTTTTTATTTTAAATTGCAAGTCATCTAAATGTTCTTGATTACTGCCTTTTACACCACGAATAAAGTCTTTATAGCCACTATCAGACATATATTGAAAGAATCTATCTTGTAATAAACTATATGATTTTATTAAAACTGCTTTTCCGTTTTTGTCATATACAGGTTTTCCTTGATTATCTAATACTTGTTCTGATTTCCATTTGTTACTATGACTTACTTGATTGATTATTTCTTTTGTAGTTCCAATTAGTGATTTATCTTTACATTTTTTAGTCCATTTTACTTCTTTTCTTACAACAGGGAGTGCTACAACATGTAAATGATAATGATATATAGGTTTTCCATATTCTTCTGTTAAAACTGTATTTAGTTCATCTGCATGCATAACTGCTGATATAATATTATCAGTTCCCATTTCTTCTTCAGCAAAGTTGAAAGCTCTTTCGTAAAATTCTTTTGCAAATTCATAACCACCGTGTTTTTCAAAATAGTCAGAGTTAATATCAAATATAAGTTCATCAAAAAGTTTAGCATTGGCTCTTAAACCTCTTAATGATACTTGTCCACTATCAATTAGCTCTTTTAATTTCTCATTATAGGTAGTTTCACATCTTTTGTAATGTACATTATTAGGTGTTTGCTCCAAATCAACATTCATATTAGAATATGATTTATTTTTTCTTTCGTTGTGTCGTTCAGCTTTAGTTATACTTGTTTTAGTATAAGTTTCTACTCTAGCTACTGAATAATTTGTTTTGTTCTTGTACAATATATTTCCCTTTCTGTAGGTATCAAGTAGCGACCGTAGGGAGCTGTTACATAACTTTCTTGCGAAAGTATGTAACCCACTATGACACTTTCAAAACTTCGTTTTGTAAAGACGCCAGTGGGCTCCTAGCGGAGAGCTCATAAATTATCTAATCTTACGATAGATAATTTATGTTTGGCTTCGCCATAGCAAAAGAATATATTTAATATCATTCATATATTCTTTTGCTCATCTTAACAATTTATTTACATACCAAAAATAAATTGTTAAGCTCTTTTTGTATCTGTATAAATAGAGAGGGCAGAAATTTATACACAACAAAAAGACCATAAGCGATATACCAATACTCTATTTACCTACGACGAATACAATTTTAATAAGCTCAAAACAAAATTTGAGTTTTTAATATGTACTCATTTTTTAGTGTGTATGTAAATAGAATATTGAACTTTGCACTCATGGCTTTCTTAATTACTTATAAATACTGGACAAGTTTACTATTATTATTTTAAATTTTTCACACTTTCTAATAACCAGATCGCAATCCTATATGCGACTCGTTTTCGCCTGGCATCTGAGGAATTATAAAATTCCAAAGAAGACATCAATATTCATTTTTTAGTGTATTTTTACAAATACATATATTATATATCACATTTTTGCTTAAAAATCAACAAATATTTACAATTTACATAAAAAATGTTATAATAAAACTAGTACATTGAAAATTTAGAAAAAATCCAATTTCAACTTTTATAAGGAGGACTACTTATGTTATTACCTATTACTAATTACAAAAATGACATTATTGATGCAGTTTGTAATCATTCTTTCACGATTATATCTGCTGAAACAGGCTCTGGTAAGTCTACTCAGATTCCGCAATATTTGGCTGGTTATTACAGTCAAATAGTTGTAACTGAACCACGGATTATGGCAGCTAAAACCTTGGCTAAACGTGTAGCGGAGGAAATGAATGTAACTCTGGGACAAGAAGTAGGATACAGAACAGCATATGACAAATGTTCTTCACCTACTAGTAACATTCTGTACTGCACCGATGGACTTCAACTTATAAGAACAATATTCAGTGAAGATAACGAAACTGAAAATGTTTTGATAATAGATGAAGTTCATGAGTGGAATCTCAATATCGAAACACTTATTGCATGGTGCAAATTCATGCAGGGAAAATGGAAAACTAAAGTTGTAATTATGAGTGCAACTTTAGATACTGCAAGACTTGCCGATTTTTTTGGCGAAGATGTTGCGGTATTAAATATACCAGGAAATCTGTATGATGTTTCATTAGAAGAAAGACCAAAGTATGCGTTAATTGATACCATTAAAGAAAACATCAATGATGGTAAAAATATCTTGGTCTTTGTTGCTGGTAAGAAAGAAATCCACAGGGTAATCGAAGAATTAGATGGAGAAAATGCTACTGTTTTGCCATTGCATGGAGAGATGGACTGGGATGACCAAAAGAAATGCTTTGAGCATTATTCTAATTCAAAAGTCATTGTAGCAACAAATGTTGCCCAAACCTCTCTTACAATACCAGACATTGACGTTGTTGTTGATAGTGGTGAGGCAAGAATATCAATTGCAGAGAATGGGATTCAAGGATTATTTTTGAAAGACATTAGTCGCTCTGACATTGCACAACGCAAAGGACGTGCTGGCAGAACAAAATCTGGAAAGTATTTTCTATGTTCCGATACCCCTATGGAATATCGGAATGAATATTCTATTCCAGAAATTCAAAGAAGTATTCTGGATCGTGTTGTTTTGCAACTGGCAGCCATTGGATTAAATGCTGAAGAACTTCAGTTTTACCATCAGCCCGAGCTTGAAGCAATATTGACAGCCAAAAAAGAACTTGCTGTAATTGGAGCTCTTTCTGCTAATCAAGTAACAGAACTCGGACATAAGATAGTTAAGATGCCTGTTTCTGTTCAGTTTGCTCGAATGATAGTAGAAGCAGAAAAATATGGTGTTACAGAGCAAGTTATGACTATTGCAGCCATTATTGAAATGGGAGGTCTTCTTGCGAAAGAAGGTAATTACTATGATTTTACTTCCGAAAAGGAGAGTGATTTGTTAGCTGAACTTGATGTATGGAACTCTATAAATAAGATGGGGTATATCGATTTCAAAAAGCTGGGAATTAAAAAGAAAAGTTTCTTTAAAATTAAAGAGCATATTCAAAAATTGAAAGAAACTTTATATGGCATTGTAGAGATTACCAATAATGATGATAGAGAAGCAGTTGTAAAATCTTGTTTGTGTGGCTTGGTTTCACATATATATGTAAGAAACTATGATAAATATCGTAGTGAAGATGGAACCGAAGTACAGCTTGATAGAAACAGTTGTGTATCTAATTATTCACAGCTTATAGTCGGTATACCAAAAACAATTGAGTTTAAGAATCGTTATGGATGGACTAATTCTTTGAGTTTGGTAAGCTTTGCAAGCAAAATTGATGTAAATACATTGTTTGAGCTTGTACCAAATAGCATTACCGAAGAAACAAGTCTACGTTATTCTAGGAGTATGGATACAGTTGAAATTACTATTAGAAGAAGGTTTGCAGGAATTGTAGTAGATACTGAAATCAAGTATGATAACACTCATCCAAAATATACCGAACTTAAAGCTAAATATGAGGAAGAGTTAAGCGATTGTAGTAATTCTATTATGCATAATTCTGATAATCGACAAGAAGTGGTAGTAATTGACGGCAGACAGTTTGCAGTACACTATAGCTTTTGGGATAAAGGGGGAGTAGTATACATTGATAATGAGACACTGTTTACGACAAATGTAAAAGAGGTGATTCTTGATTCTGGAGAGAAGGTGCGTTTCTGTGCAGAGACACTAATTGGTAGAAAGGAAACCAATATTGTTGCACTTAAAAATGCAGTGGAAATGAATCGACTCAATAGAATACGTGAAAGAAAGAGACAAGAATACGAGACATTAAGGATAAATGGTATTGATGATGTCATTAAAAATGCTAGCAGAATTGGTAAAATCGAACTTACTATGAATAATGGTGGATATGGAGATATGCCAATTCTTGCATATGGTTACATTGCTCTTAAGAAAAATACAGTAACATTTAAGCTTGGTGATGATGAAGAAATTGCAAAATCCAATACTCTTGAAGCTCTGCAATATTTATTTTTTAAAGAGATTGAAAAGAGATATGGAGAAAGCAAGTTTAGTCATCAAGAAGGTAAGAAAAAGAAGATTCTTACCGAATCTGAAATGGAGGCGAAAAAGGATTTTGATTCCCTTGTAAGGGAAGTATTGCTTAGTCTTACTATTGAAAATGCTCTTGAGAATCTGGAATTTCTTGAGGAATACTATCAAGAATTAATGAAGTAAGATTGCAATAAAAACATAAAAGCTATCAACGATTGTTGGTAGCTTTTATGCTAAATATATATTTTAAGTATAAATGTATATTTCTTGAAAATTATCTCTTCTACTGAATTTTTAATACTATTCATTTTTGTACCCATTCCATTTGATTATTAGCTTTCAATTCTTCAGTTATATTTTCTTTTTCGACAAACTGCTTCATTAAAAATTCAAACTGCTTTTGACATTCTATATCAATATTATAGAGGTGTTCATATAATTTATTATCCATAAATAAAATGATATATTCTGCTTTTTTATAATTCTTTAAATAATTCAATCTCATTCTTCCATACTTACCTAATTGATAATTTTTATACTTACTTTCTGCAAGTGTTAAATTGGGCATATAATAATCTCCAATTTTTGTATATGTAATTTACTATCCATTCTTAAAATCCTCCTAGAAATCAATTTCACTACTTTTAGAACTATAATTTTATATCTTTTTAGCTGTCTATAAATACAAATTTTTATAAGTGTACTTAACTTAAGTCTACTGGGTTAGGAATTTTGACATAAGACAAATTCCTGCTTCGTTGCATTTCTTCGAAATGCTTCCTCAGCTATAGCTATTCTTCGGAGATTTCTTCTTTATCTTCTGTTTGCTCCTGCTTATATAAAACTAAATCAGATACTTCTTTGAAATAATCATCTAATTCATTTTTATCTGTAACATCTTTTTCACGATATGATACCGCACCCAATTTTCCTCTCACTTTACCTTTTGCATCTTTTATAGGAAAATTTTTGTTATTATCAACAAATACTGTTCT
>CALXWV010000044.1 GCA_944392515.1 uncultured Clostridia bacterium | reverse complement strand
AATTGAAGAAATTACTGGAAATAAAATTATCCATACCATACAAGGAGCAGAGCCTATTGGCCCAAAGAAAATGACAGACATAATGATTATCGCTCCTGCAACAGGAAATACAATTGCTAAACTTGCAAACGGAATTACTGATACTCCTGTTACAATGGCTGCTAAATCTCATTTAAGAAATGAGAATCCTTTAATAATAGCCGTTTCTACTAATGATGCATTAAGTGGAAGTGCTAAAAACATAGGTACATTATTAAACAGAAGAAATTATTATTTTGTTCCATTTAAGCAAGATAATCCTATTACTAAACCAAGGTCAATTGTTTTTGACGAAGATTACATTATTAAGACAATAGAATATGCATTAAATAAAGAACAAATTGAACCAATATTATTATGAATATAAAAGTAATTCTATCAAAAAAGTGGGATTTTATTTCCCACTTTTCATATCTTTATATTCTTTTTTCATATTATTTTCTAATTTTTCAAACTTTCCTACTCTTGAAATAATTGAAAAGTCTTCAAATAATGATATAAGTTCAACAATCATTAATATTGCTCCACATACTCTTGTTAGCATTGCTAATGATTCAACTGGATTAAATAATATAACCATTCCAAATAATCCTGTTAAAATTGACATAGCAAGAAGTACTCCCCAGTGGCTGTCATAAATATCTCTAATATTTAATGATATTTGAAGTCTAAATATACTATCAACTATTATCCATATACCTAGTATTATTGGTAATAAGTAGCTAATATTATAATAGTTAATCATAAGTACAAAACCTAAAATTATATAAATTATTGCTTGTACTAATTCACTACTAAAGAACCTGTATTCATCTTTAATAGAAAAATATGAAACTAAATGAACTAATCCATCAAGTACAAGAATAACACCAAATAAAATCATAAGTGCATTTACTGTGCTTAGCGGTTTAGTAAACATAAATAATCCAAATACTAATAATACAATAGACAATATAATTGAATTTCTGCCTAATTTTCTAACGTATTTTTCCATAATAAATCCTCCTTTGTTTTTTATATAATTATACTACCACAAGTTATTTAATTTGTGAATAGTAAATTAATTATTTATATAAATACTTTTTAAAAGTTAATTGAAAAATTAAACTTTTATTAAAAAAATTAATCTTTATTAGCAATGTATTTTAAGTATGCAAATATAAAACCATTTAAATTTCCGTCCATAACTCCTTGTACATCTCCTACCTCATAATTTGTTCTATGATCTTTTACAAGTGTATAAGGACAAAATACATAAGAACGTATTTGACTTCCCCATGCAATATCCATTTGAACTCCTTTTAAATCTTCAATTCTTTCTTTATTAGCTTTTTCTTTTAATGCTAATAATTTAGATTTAAGCATTTTCATTGCAGTATCTTTATTTTGGAATTGACTTCTTTCAGTTTGACAAGCTACAACTATACCAGTAGGAATATGAGTTAATCTTACAGCCGATGAAGTTTTATTAATATGCTGTCCACCTGCCCCTGAAGACCTATAAACATCCATTTTAATATCTTCTGGGTTAATGTATACATCATTATCATCTTTTATTTCAGGTAAAACTTCAACTGATGCAAATGAAGTGTGCCTCCTTCCACCACTATCAAATGGAGATATTCTAACTAATCTATGAACACCATGCTCACCTTTTAAATAACCATAAGCATATTCTCCTGTAACAGAAAAAGTAACACTTTTTAGTCCCGCTTCTTCCCCATCTAAATAATCTAACTCTTCCACCTTAAATCCATTACTATTTGCCCATCTAGTGTACATTCTATAAAGCATTTCCGCCCAATCCTGTGCTTCTGTACCTCCAGCACCTGGGTGAATAGTAATTATTGCATTATTTTCATCATACTTATCTGATAAAAGAGTAGATATTTCTAGTTCATTGATTTTATTTTCTAAATTTTTTATTGAATCTAATATTTCTTTTTCCAAGTTATTGTCATTTTCTTCTATAACAAGATTAAATATCTCCTCTAAAGCAATCAAATCATTTTCTACATCTTTAAATAAAGTTACCTTTTTCTTTAAATTAGATATTCTAGATAATACTTTTGCTTGCGTTTGTGCATCTTCCCAAAATGATGGATCTAAAGTTTTCTTTTCTAAATTATCTAATTCCTTTTCTGTATCTTCTAATTTAATAGATTCTTTCAAGTCTTTAAGTTTTATTTTTAAATCACTTATTTTTCTTGATACTTCATCTATGTCTAGCATAATGTCTCCTTAATATATTTATTATGTATAAAGTATATCATATATTATTATTAATTTCCATATTAATAATAAATAAAAAGTGCCTAGCCTATTCTAGACACTTATTTAAAATATTTATTAATAATATTATCTAATTGATCTTTTTCTTTACCTGTAATTATAGCTTCTACAGTTTGTATATTATTTGACGAAAGAATATGGTATTTATCTCCATAATCTTCAATGCCATAACTTTTTTTCTTACTTTCGTCTTTGCAATTATATTTTATAGAATAACTCGCTAATCCATCACAAGTTTCCGATGTAAATGAAGCATTATTTATAATATTAATAATTACATTTGTTTCTGCTTGATTTAATGTACAAGTTTTTGTATTATTTACATCTGATAAGTCAAATTTTTCAATTGTTATAGTAATATCGTCATTTCTTGTATTATTTTCTGTATTTAAATTATTATTATACTCTTCAATTTCATCAGTAAAATTTTCATAATTCATAAAATATGAACCTATTTTCATTTTGTTAAAACCAGATAAGGTATTAAAATCTATTACTTTGTATCCTAGTCCTAAATATATTTTAGTTCCACCATCGTTTACTTCTTGCTCTAATATACAAAACATTGGCTTTTCATTATTTTTCACTTTATTATAGTCTACTATAAAAAATATTACTCCTAATATAATTATAATTAAAATAACTATTAAAATCATTCTAATAATTTTTTTCATAAAATTCTCCCTTTATTAATATAATATAAATAAATATTTAAATTTCTTCTAAATATTTAACCTTTTTCCCATTAGCTATTGCATATTCAATTTCTGATTTTGTACTTTCTCCTATATATCCATCTACATTAATTACATATATTTCATCAGATAAATCTATTTTTTGTCTATGCATTTCATCAAGCATCTTTTTCATTTCTACACTGATTTCACCTTTAAAATTGTTAAAAAAGTTTGGCGTAAAAACTATATTGCCTTTTAAGGTTAGTCTTTCTTGAACTTTTAAAAATTCTTCTTTAAATCTAATTGATCCACATAAAGTTATAATATTAAATTTTCTTCCAATATTGCTCACTTTTTTACTCCTATATTTTTTATTTAATACTATCATATAAAAGAGTATTAGGCAATATAAAGTATCAACATTTTTTACATATTCATATATTATTATTTTCATTTAATAGTATTTAATAAGTTTTTATTATACAAATCTTTCCAAACAGATGTACTGATTGAAATATTATCATAACTCATATTGTATAAATCTTTAATCTCTTTTGGAACATAACTATCAATATACCATTTTTTCCATTCTTCCTCACTTTGAACCTTCATACTTTTATTCCATATCTCTTTAGTATTATTTTTGTTATCTTTTATATAGATTCTTTCTATACTATCTTCTAATTTAAAACTAGTTTCTAATCCACAGCAAGTATATTCTACACCTTTTGGTAATTTCTTTGATGCTATATTATAATATATTTCTTTGTCACCTTCTAAAAATTTATATGAACCAGTTAAATAATTATCTTTATATTCTTCAGAATATAGGTATACTTCCAACGTTTTATATGTATATGTTTCTCCTGTTGAAGAATTTATTCCTTTATTTTCTTTAACATACATATACTCTACATTAAATTTATTTACATCAACATATAGAGGTATATCTAATAAAACATTACTGTTAAAAACATTTATTAAAAAAATCATTGTTAAAACAATTATGGTTAATAAAATAGATAGCTTAATAAGAACATTTCTTCTCTTTCTATATCCTTTCAAATAATCAATTTGATTATCTTGACTACTTAATTTCTCTGTATCCATTTTCTTATTCATATTATCAAATTCTGCTTTACATTTTGTGCAACTTTTTAAGTGTTCTTCAACAAGTTTTTTTGATGGTTTACTACAAATATTATCAATATAACTTGGTAATAAATCTTGAATTATTTCGCAATTTACTTCTTTCATAACAAATCCTCCTCTAATTTCTTTTTACCTCTAAAAAATACAACTCTTGCCCAATTTTCACTTTTATTTAAAATCTTTCCTATTTCCTTAAATGAAAAATTTCCTGTTAATCTTAAATACATTACTTCTCTAGTACTTGCATCCAATTTTTGAATAGATTCATATAACCTAAATTTATTATCTTTTTTTATAAATTCCGCTTCTATATCTTTTTTATCTGTAATCTCTAAATCATCAATATTAATTGACTTATTAAGATTATTTTTCTTAGTTTCTTTATATAAGATTTTCTTTGCAATAGATAAAAGCCAAACATATATTTTACAATCACCTCGAAATTTATCTATCTGATTAATAGCAACAATAAATGTTTCTTGCATAATTTCTTCAGCTAAACTTTTATCCCCAGTAATAGTAAAGATATAATTTTTTATTAAATTAGCATATTTCTTATAAATTTCATCTATATTTTCCATTGTTTTATCCTTCTATAAATATAGTGTATAAATTTAGAAAATTTGTTACAACAAATAATTACAATATTAAAAAGCCTACCAAAAATCTGGTAAGCCTATATTTTTTATTTATTTAATCTTTCTAACACAATTTTAGCATAAGAACAACTTGCAGTAAGTTTCTTGTTTTCTTTTTTTGCATTCTCAATAATGCATTCAACTAATTTTTTGGCAATACCTTGACCTTGATAAGTACTGTCTACTTCTGTATGAATTATATTCCATACATTATCTCCTACTTCATATACACATTCACCTACTTCTTTATTATTAATATATACAACTGCTCTATTGTTTTCTTTTTCGTATTTTATATCAATCATAATATTCTCCTTTACTCATCCTATTTATTTAAATATGAATAATATTCTTTTACTTCATTCCTAATTTTATTATCATCCACCAAAGATGAATTTAATTTATCACGCAAATCTGCTGGAAATATTTTTTCCATTGACTTTTTATTATCTTCCCCATCTACTGGTGTTTCATAATCTACTATTTCATCATTTTTAAAAATAAATTTATATGGCATTGAACTTCCACTATTATTTATTAATTTACCATCTTGAACATAGTAGCTTTCTACTAGAGCCCAAACATAAACATGTATTTCATCTTTTCTTTCTCTTATTCCCAATTTAGCAAGATCAGTAAATACTTTAAAATCATTTACATTGTAATTAGGTTTAGAATCTTTATTTTCTAAAAGATACTTAGGCTGTTCTTGACTTATAAGATATTGTTCTACATTTTCATATAAGTAATCTTTATCTTTTACTATTTTTTTCTTAAAATTAAAATTTATTGTTATAAATGTAAGAAATGCTATGATTAATATTATAATAATTGCGATTATAATCTTAATATTCTTTTTACTCATAATCTACCTCCATTATTTTAATAATAATTTTATATTATGATAACATATATTAATAATACTTTTCTACTATTTTACATTGATTTCAAATAAAACATAAAAGGACAGATATTTTATCTGTCCTTTAGTATTATCTTTTTAATTTTAATCCATCTTTAAATGCTTCTCCAACCCTTTCTGTTACTTTATAGTATCCATGAGTATATGGGTCAAATGCTATTGCATTAACTTTTGATATATCTATATTATCTCCATTCATTACTTTTTCATCTGCAGTTATATTTGCTATTTTACCAATTACACCACAACCATATTCATCATCTTGATATTCTATAAATTCACATTCAAAGCAAATAGGAAATTCATTTATAATTGGTGCATCTACATTTTCTGATTTTGTTGCTGTTAAACCACTATTTTCAAATTTATTAGGTGTATTATTTCCTGATACAATTCCAAAATAATCCGCTTCTACTACATGGTTACTATCTGCAATACTTACAGTAAATGCTTTTCTCTTTTTTATGTTTTTAACAGTCTTATGTGTTTCTGTTAAATTTAATATTACTTGATCTTTGCTTAGCATTGTTCCCCATGCAGCATTCATTACATCAACACTTCCATCTTCATTATATGTTGCTATCATTAATACTGGCATTGGAAATATTGCCTCCGTATTTTTAATAATTTTTCTCATATTTAATTCCTCCCTTATATTAAATTTTAATAATTATATACCTATGCATTTTTTAGTTAATAAATAAGAATTTAGCAATATTATCTTATTTATGCTCAAGCCATTTGCATTCAGTTATTTCCATATTAGAAAAAGTTGCTTCAAAAGAAGAATCTTCTGGAGAACATGCATAAATTCCAAATTGTATTTCTTTTTCACCTTTATACATATGGCAAATTCGCATTTGTTTAAAATTTACTCCATCTCTTGAGCATTCAATGCAATAATCTGATTCTCTTCTACTTAATCTATACCACATTGATCAAATCTTTTTTTACTATCAAATTCTGTTTTTACTATAAATGAAAAATACTTTTCATCTGATTTAATCTGCAAAACTGGTGCATTATCATTTTGAAATCCATAATATGTCCTTTGCCATAAATCAGTTTTAGGTTCTGTAACAATTGTTATCTTATCTTTTGTAATAGAATACTTCTTTGGCTTTCTAATCCATTCTAATTTATTTACATCAAATTCCATGTTTTTCTCCTATATACAATTATAACCTTTTAAATTTCAATTTTATTTTTAACTGCAATTATATAAATTATACTATACTAAAAATTATTAATATGCAATATCTTTAATCTTTCTTTTTAGTTAAGAAAATTCCAATGATTAATCCAATAAAGATAATCGGTAATATTCTAATAAATAACCATTCAATAGAATGAAAAGCAACTCCTAAAACAGCATTTTCTATCTTACTATAATCCCAATTTAAGTATAGACTATTTAATAAAATTAAAGATATAAAGATAATTATTACAATTATACATAATGAGATTAGCAACCAGTGTACTATTTTTCTTCTTTCTTTTTTTCGTTGTGATAATTGTAAGTTTATTATCTCCAATTTTTCAGAAATTGCTTTTAAATCATCTACTTTTGATTCAGAAACTTTTTCTCCAAGTAATGTACTTACAGGTGTATCCAAAACTTCTGATAAAGTAATTAACATTTCTGCATCAGGTACTGACAAACCTTGTTCCCATTTAGAAATTGTTTGTCTTACGACATTTAATTTTATAGCAAGTTCTTCTTGTGTAAGTCCTTTTGATTTTCTTATTGATCTTATGTTATCTTTTAACATTTTACAACAACTCCTTTCTTTACTAATATTATATAAAGAATAGTCCGTTGCTACAAGCAATGCATATTAACATTTGAAATATATCTTATATAATTGCACTTTTTACTTATATATTGTGAGTTATATTATTCTTTATCATTTTTGCTATTCCTATATAATATGCTAAATGTTAGTGTAAATAGCATTGGTATAACTGAATATCCTACATTGTCTAATTTATGAGTAATTACCAAATATCCACCAACCAAAGTTAAAATTGCAAAGAAAAGACTTAAAATCAAAAATATTTTTACCTTTAATTTTTCTTTATTCATAACCTTTACATCTCCTTAAATATTGTAATTTATCTTTCTAGTTCATCTTTCTTTGTTCCTATATTCATTCCATTTGTTCCTTTAATTCCATCTACTTTTGTCCTATTTAAAGTTTGCGAATAATTAGTAGGTATATTATGATTTTTCTTCATTCCTAATACTG
>CALXWV010000043.1 GCA_944392515.1 uncultured Clostridia bacterium | reverse complement strand
AAAAATCGATATTAGAAATTTATAAATATAAAATTTATTAATATAATTAATTCATAAATAAATTAAAATATTCATAATTATAGAATAATAAAAAAGTAAATGAGAACAATAATAAGAAAATATAAAAATAAAGGGAAAATAATTATGTTAATAAATTTTGTAAGAGCAATAATGGTATATATATTAGTTTTAATAGTAATGAGACTAATGGGAAAAAGAGAAATTGGGCAACTTCAACCATTTGAACTTGTAATTTCAATAATGATTGCAGATTTGGCATCAATACCAATGACTGATCCAGGAGTACCTATTTTTAATGGATTAGTCCCTATATTAGGACTTCTTGCTATGCATCTTTTAATTACTGTTTTAAATATTAAGTCAGTAAATTTAAGAAAAATTACTTGTGGAAAACCAACAATTTTAGTATATAGAGGAAAAATAGATGAAGAGGCTCTGAAAAAAGAAAGATTTACAGTAAGTGAGCTTCAAGAAAGATTAAGAGGAAAAGATGTCTTTAATCTAGGAGATGTTGAATTTGCAATATTAGAAACAAACGGGGAAGTTTCAGTAATAACAAAACCAAATAAAAGAAATTTAACTCCAGAAGATATGAATATTGAAGCGGATTATGAAGGTCTTCCATATGATTTAATAGTAGATGGAAAAATAATGTATGAAAACCTAAATAAAATAGGAAAAGATAAAAGATGGCTTATAAAACAAATTGAAAAATTTAAACGCTCTCCAGAAGATGTATTAATTGCAACAATGGATGGAAAAGGAAACTTTTTTTGCCAACAAAAAGAAAGGAAAAAGAATAAATGAAAAAAGAAGCTATTATCACAATAATTATTATAATCCTAATTTTAGCTGGAGAATGGATTACGCAAAATTATACAAATAAAAAATTAAGTAAATTGCAAGAAGATTTATCTTCTTTAAAAGAAGAAATATTAGCTGAAAATGATGTGGATACTTTAATAAAAAAGACAGAAGATATATATAATAATTGGGAAGAAGAAAATGAAATTTTATCATATTATCTAGAACATAATGAACTAGAAAAAGTAAATACTCAAATAATCTTAATAAAAGGATATTTAGAATCAGATGCACCGCAAGATTCCATACCAGATTTAGAAGAAGGAATATATATTTTAGAACATATTAAAGAAAAAGAAGCCTTCAATTTAAAAAATATATTTTAAAAAATTCACAAAATGAACATTGAAAATAATTTAAAAACATGCTAATATTAACATATTATTTAGGAGGAAGATTATATGGGAAAATTAGTAATATTTGATAGTTTAACAGGTAATACAAAAATGTTAGCAGATAAAATATATGATTTTTATAAGCAAAAAGGAGAAGAAATAAAAATAATAGATGCTAAAAAAGAAAATGAAGAAGAAATTATAAAATCAATAAATAATTCAGATATAATATTTGCAGGTTCTTGGACAGATAAAGGTGATTGCTCAGATAAAATGAAAAGTATATATGAAAAAATATTAAATAAAAAGATATTTGTGTTTGCAACTTGTGGATTTGGAGGAGATAAAACATATTATTCAAAACTTTTAGAAAGAGTAGAAAAACATATAGATAAAAGTAATCAAATTATAGGAAGCTTTTATTGTCAAGGAAAAATGCCTCTTAGTGTAAAAGAAAGATACATTAGTTTAATTAAAGCAAATCCAGAAGATAAAAACTTAAAAGTAAGTTTAGAAAACTTCAATAATGCTTTAGCTCATCCTAATGATGATGATTTATTAGAGTTAGAAAAAGTATTAAAGAATATATACTAATGGATGAAAATTTAATAAGATAAGAGAAATATAAAAATAAATAAAAAGAAAAATAGGTATAGTATTTTTAGCTATAATTAAAACCGGCAATGTGAATTATTTTTTTCACTTTGCCGGTTGATTTTTATTTATAAAATAATATTAATAAATTTATATTAAATTCATTTCTTTCATAGTTTTTTCTAAAACGGCTTTATTCTTATCAGATAATTCAACTAATGGAAGTCTAGGAAGACCAAAGTCAAATCCAACAAGTTTTAAAGCATGTTTTACAGGAATAGGGTTAACTTCACTAAATAAGGCACTAATTAAATCTAGAGCCTTTAATTGCATATCTAAAGCATCTTTTAAATTACCATCAAAAAATTTCATACACATATCATGTGTATATTTAGGAACAACATTTGCTAAAACTGAAATAACTCCAATTCCACCAACAGATAATATTGGAACAACTTGGTCATCATTACCAGAATAAATATTTAAATTGTCCTTGCATAATTGTTTAATCTTAGTAATTTGAGATATATTTCCACTTGCTTCTTTTATTGCTACAATATTAGGAATTTTAGAAAGTTCTAAGCAAGTTTCAGGTAAAATATTTACACCTGTTCTACTTGCTACACTATATAGAATAATAGGAAGTTTTGTACTTTCTGCAATAGCTTTGTAGTGAGCGATTAAACCTGCTTGTGTTGTTTTATTGTAATAAGGTGTAACAACTAAGCAAGCATCACAGCCAACTTCTTCTGCATATTTAGTCATAGCAATTGCTTGAACAGTATTATTTGATCCTGTTCCAGCGATAACAGGTACACGTTTTTTTGTAATGTCTACAACAAATTTTATTGCATCTTTTCTTTCTTTTTCAGTCATTGTAGCAGATTCACCAGTAGTACCACAAACAATTAAAGCATCTACATTATTTTTAATTTGATTTTCAATCATCTCCTCAAAAACTTTAAAATTTATACCATTTTCATCAAATGGAGTAGCTAAAGCTGTTCCACAGCCTTTAAAAATAATAGGTTTCATTTAGAAACTCCTTTCCTTATAACTTTATGTTATAAGATAAGTAATTATAACTTTATAATAAATACAAAATAATAATTACAAATACATTAAGGTTAGAAAAACTAAGAATATAAATTATTATAATTCCAAAGTTTACCTTAAAGTAAATCTACTATTAATATATCATATTATATTGACTTTAGCAATTAATTAGACTAAAATTTAAGTTGAAAATGAATATAAAATGAATCTAATTTTTTAGGCCAAGCAATATAGTAATTTTCCATTTTCGAGCTGGAGCAAGCAGCGACCCGCGATGAAAATGCGAAAATACTATATTGTTGGACATATAATTAGTTTATTATTAATTTGCAAAGGAAAAGATAAAAAATGAAATATTACGAAATTTCTCGGAAAAAGTAATGAAGAAATTTATAAAATTTTAAAAACTGATTCAAATGGCTTAAGTACAAAAGAAGCCAATAGAAGGCTTGCAGAAAATGGATTAAATATAGTAGTTGAAAATAAAAAAAGAGGACCTATTTATTTTCTTATAAATTCATTTAAAGATAAATTTATATTAATATTAGTTATTTTAGCAATTATTAGTTTAATAAATAATGATTTATTAGGTGCAATAATAATTATTGTTTTAGGAATATTAAGTGCCTTAATTAGTTTTGCTCAAAATTATTCAACATATAGATTTAATGAAAAACTAAAGTCGAAATTAAAAAGCAAAACTACAGTATTTAGAAATAAAGATAAAGATACAGTAATAAATACAGAAAATGTAGTTGTAGGAGATATAATTACTCTTACAGCGGGCTCAATAGTTCCAGCAGATTTAGTATTATTAGAGTCAAAAGACTTATTTGTCAATCAATCAGCTTTTACAGGTGAAAGTGTGCCTATTGAAAAAATAACCTCAAAAGGTGGAAAAGAATCTGATGATGTATTTAATATACCAAATATTTGTCTTATGGGTTCAAATGTAGTAAGCGGTAGTGGAATAGGTGCAGTTATTACAACAGGCTTTGACACATATCTTGGAAAAATGAATAAAGAAATTAGCAAAAAAAGAGAACCTACTAATTATACAAAAGAAATGGATAGTGTAACGAAACTATTAATTAGATGTATGATAATAGTTTCAATTGCAGTATTTGTACTTTTTGGATTTATTAGAGAAAATTGGAGTGAAGCACTTTTATTTGCTTTATCTGTTGCAGTAGGTATAACACCAAGTATGCTTCCTATGATAGTAAATGTAAACTTAACAAAAGGTAGCAGAAGCCTAGAAAAGAAAAAGACTCTAGTAAAAAATATAAAAGCTATACAGAATTTAGGAACAATAGATACCCTTTGCACAGATAAAACAGGAACATTGACGCAAGATAAAATAGTTTTACAAAAATATATAGACTTAAATGGAGAAGAAGATTTATCTATTTTAAAATACGCATACTTAAATAGCTTTTTAAGTACTGGACTTAAAAACATTGTAGATAGAGCGATAGTATCTTTTGGAAAAGAACACAAAGTAGATATAGAAGGTTATCTAAAGGTAGATGAAATTCCTTTTGATTATACTAGAAAAAGAATGAGCATTGTTGTAAAAAAAGAAGATTATACACTAATTACAAAAGGTGCTTTAGAAGAAATACTTAAGATATGTACTAAAGTAAATAATAAAGGAAAAGTAGAAAATATTACTCAAGAAAAAATAGATATAATAAATGAAAAAGCAAAAGAATTAGCTAAAAAAGGAATGCAAGTAATAGCAATAGCTAGTAAAAAAGAATATTCAGGCGTAAATGTATTTAATGAAAAAGATGAAAAAAATATGACATTTATTGGGTTAGTAGGATTCTTAGATCCACCTAAAAAAGATGTTAAACAAACAATAAGAGACTTAAGAAAATATGGAATAAATACTAAAGTAATTACTGGAGATAATCCGTATGCAACTGAAAATATATGTTCTTTAGTTGGAATAGAAGGGGATATTTTATTAGGCACAGAATTAGAAAAAATGACAGATGAAGAGCTTAGCAAAAAAGTAGAAGAAATAAATATTTTTGCAAGAATGAACCCAATGCAAAAAGAAAAAATTGTAAAAACATTAAGAAATAATGGACATGTAGTAGGATATATGGGGGATGGTGTAAATGATGCTGCATCATTACATAGTGCAGATGTTGGAATATGTGTAAATACAGGAGCAGATATTGCGAAAGAATCAAGTGATATAATTCTTCTAGAAAAGAGCTTAAAAGTAATCTTAGATGGCGTATTAGAGGGAAGAAAAGTTTATGCAAATATAGAAAAATATATGAAACTCGCAATCAGTTCAGATTTTGGAGATGTATTTAGTATATTAATTGCAAGTATATTCTTACCATTTTTGCCTCTTTTACCAATACAGATGCTAATTCAAGATTTCTTATTCCAATTTTCTCAAATTGCAATACCTTATGATAGTGTAGATGAAGAATATATAATAAAACCTAGAAAATGGAATACTAAAAACTTAGGTAGATTTATGGTAGTTATGGGAATGACAAGTTCCATTATAGATGTTTTTGCATTTATAATATTCTGGTTCATACTTGGATATAACTCAGTATCAAATGAAGCATACTTCCAAACAGCTTGGTTTATTGAATGCTTAATATCTCAAACATTAATAATACATTTTATACGTACAGAAAAAGTGCCATTCATTCAGTCAAGAGCAAGCAAGCCTTTAGCAATAATGTCACTTGTAACTGTAATAGGAACTATAATAGTGCCTTTAATTTTAAATGGAATACCAGAATTTCATTTTGTAATATTACCAATAAAATTCTATTTAATTGTATTAATATTAAATCTATGCTATACTGTTCTTGCACAAGTTGTAAAAAAAGCATATATAAAGAAATACCATGAATGGTTATAAAAATAAAAGGAGGACAAAATGGGACTAAAAGTTCAAAATGTGAGTAAAACATTTGGCAAAAAGCTAGCAGTAGATAATATCTCATTTGAAATGAATAAACCAGGAGTATTTGGTCTGCTTGGAACAAATGGGGCAGGAAAATCTACTACAATAAGAATGATTTTAGGAATTCTAAAAAAAGATTCAGGAAGGATTACTTGGAATGGAAAAGAAGTAGAAAGAAAATATGTAAACTTTGGATATCTACCAGAAGAAAGAGGTATTTATCCAAAAATAAAAATATGTGACCAATTAATGTATTTAGCAAAATTAAAAGGTATGAAGAAAAAAGAAGCTAAAGAAGCAATGAATTTTTGGCTAAAAAGATTAGAAGTAGAAGAGTATAGAGATTTACCAGCAGAAAAATTATCTAAAGGAAATCAACAAAAAATTCAATTTATAACAGCAGTACTACATAACCCAGAACTTCTAGTTATAGATGAGCCTTTTAGTGGATTAGACCCAATAAACACAGAACTTCTAAAATCTGCTATTTTAGAATTAGTAGAAAAAGGTACATACATAATAATGTCAAGCCACCAAATGGCATCAATAGAAGAATTTTGTACAGATATATTAATACTAAATAGAGGAAAAACAATACTTCAAGGTAATCTAAAAGAGATAAAAGAAAGTTATAAAGCAAATAAAGTAGAACTTATAACAAAAATAGATGTTTCGAAAGAAATAGAAGAAGATGGCTTAAAAATATTAAAAAAATTAGATAATCAATATGAAATAGCAATTAATGATGAACAAGAGGCACAAAGTTTACTTAAAAATTTAGTAGCTAAAAATATAGAAATAGAAAAAATTGAAGTAAAAAAACCAAGCCTTAATGATATTTTTATAGAAAAGGTAGGTGATAAATAATGAGAAGTTTATTTACTGTAATATCTTTTACAATTAAAGATATGGTAAAGAGGAAATCTTTTATTATATCTAACATTATAATATTATTAATAATTGTTATAGGATTTAATGTGCCTAAATTCTTGAGCGGAATAAAGAGCGAAAATGCAAAAGTAACAGTATTGGATAATGAAAATATTTTTGATAATAAATTAGATAACCTTCATGAGCAATTTTTAGAATTAGGATATGATGTAGAAGTAGATAAAGAAAGTTCAAAAGAAGAAGTGCAAGAAAAAGTAAAAAATAAAGAAGTATCATCAGCAATAATTTTAACTGAAAATGATAATGGTCTATACTTTGAATATTTAGTAGATGGAATGGGACTAAATACAACAGTTCCAACTGAAGTAATTAGTGCTATACAACTAACATACCAAAATATGCAATTAGCAAAACTTGGTATACCAGAAGAAAATCTTCCTACACTAAATACCGAAAGTAATATATCTGTTACTTCACTTTCTTCTGATGAAAGTTCAAGTAATGTATTTGTAATGATGATGTTGTCAATAGTATTATTTTATGCAATATATTTTTATGCATATCAAGTATCTAGTGCAATTACAATTGAAAAAACATCAAGAATAATTGAAACATTAGTAACATCAACAAGTCCTAAAATAATAGTACTTGGTAAAACAATAGGTATTGGTTTAGTTGGTATAATGCAAACATTAATACTAATATTAGTTGCAGTAATTTCAGCAAATACATTTTTACCACCAGAAACAGCAAAAGCTATATTTGAAATGATGAAATTAAGCCCACAAATGATAGGAATAATTGTAGTATATTATTTACTTGGATATTCACTATATGCACTTTTATATGCTTTAACAGGGTCAACAGTTTCAAAACCAGAAGAAATACAATCAGCAAATGGACCAGTAGCAATTCTTGCGGTAATAGGATTCTACCTTTCATATTTTACTATGATGAATCCAACAAGTAACCTAAATGAAATAGCAGCATTAGTTCCAATATCTTCACCATTTTGTATGCCATTTAGAGTAATGATGGGATTATCTAGTACAAATGAAGTGATATTATCTATAGCAATTTTATTAGTAACCATATTCATTGTTGCAAATATATCTATTAAAATATATTCATCTGCAATATTAAATTATGGTGAAAGAATATCTTTAAAGAAGATGTTTGGAATGTATAAAAGTAAAGATTAATAAAGAAAGTCAATAAAGGCTTTCTTTTTATTACTTTAAAATTACGGTACAGCGTAAACAAAATCAAAAAAGCATAATATTTTACGGTAGAACGAAAAAACTTGACTAAAGTATAACAAAAATGTATAATCCTGTTTTTAACAGTTAAAAGAAATAAAAAGTCCGCAACACATTGAAATATGTGCATTGTGGACTTTAT
>CALXWV010000042.1 GCA_944392515.1 uncultured Clostridia bacterium | reverse complement strand
ATAATTTACTTAAATTTCCTAAAGCTGAAATATCTTCTATTTTATTATTACTTGCACTTAGTATTTCTAGATTTGTTATTTGGTTAATACCATTTAATGATTGTAATTGATTATAGTTTAGGTTAAGTTTTTCTATTGTTGTATTGTTATTAAAGTTTGCTATACTTGTAATACTATTTCTGCTAGCATCAATATTTTCAATTGCAGTAAGCCTTGTAAGTAAATCTATATTGGTAATTTGATTTCCAGCAATTGATAATTCTACTAAATTACTAAGGTCTCCTATTGGAGTTATGTCTTGTATTTGATTGTTGTCTAAGTATAAATATTTTATGTTTGTTAAATTACTTAATACATTTATATTTGAAATATTGTTATTGCTAAAATTTATGTTTTGTAAGTTTTGTAGATTTTGTAAAAAGCTTATATCTGAAACTTGATTTCCACTTGCACTTATTTTTGTTAAAGTAGTGAAACTACTTAATACACTCATATCTGAAATATTGTTCCAATCTAGATAAATCCATTCAATACCCTTATCTGCAAATAGTTCTAGTCCAGATAAATCTGTAATATTCTTTCCTGCTAAGTTTAATTGCTTTCCACTTGGCAATTTGTCCGATGTAATTGTGTCTATATCAGATATTGTTATATTATTTTTACTTTCATTTCCTTCTACATATCTTATTATTTCTAGTATTGCATTTTTTAAGTTTTCGTCTTTAAAATAAGATGTTACATCTGTATCTTCTGCTGCAAATACTGTTGTAGAAAATAGAAGAATGCACGACAAAGCTGTAATGAAAGCAACTATTTTCCATTTGGTTGTTTGCATTAAAAAAAGCTCCTTTATATATGTTTTTACATAGAAATCATATATTTTATGGAACTTTTTGTCAATAAATGTTACAAAAATGTAACAAAATTGTTATGAAATTGAAATACAATTTCAATCTCTTAAATCTAATATTGTTGTATGCTGATATTATTAATTATATCAAGCCTCGTCCTTTCAATTGTCTGATACCTTTTTTAATAATCCTTGTTTTATTTTTTGATAACATTTAGTTTCTTTTATCTTTGTATAACAATGATTTAAAAAATTATAAATCCATTTTTGAATTGTTTGTTGAGTAATTTTTTCTATTATTATACATAATAAAAAAATTGCAAGTGCAGTAATAGGAATAACTACAAACTGAATCGGTTTATTCCAAAATCTTTTTAAATTTAACAAGTCCAAATAAAGTATATTACGTAGAACTGTTTGTTCATGTATTAAATATACCGCAAAAGTTAGTGGAGCAATTTTACAAATTGTATTTATAACCTTTAAGCTTTTTATTTTAAGATTTTTAAAATATAAAAATAAAAATATAGATGCTAAAAATACTGTAATAAAATTATAATTAAGTAATCTAGAAACATTGTAATCCAAATTTAATACCTTTAATGTATAATTTAATCCTATATATGCAATGTATGTAATAACAGATATTGCAAAATATACATATAAATTAATTTTATTTCTATAATTACATTTTATATATTTTTTAATATATGCCCCAACTAAATATAATATAATAAACCAAATTATTCCATATCCACCTGTTGTATCTAAAGTATAGTGGCTTGGTAAAATACTAGTTAATATGCAAAAAACAAATATTAATATTATCAATAACTTTTGATAATCTTTTTTTTCTAATTGCTTTATTGATTTATTTATAAAAGGTGAAAGTAAATATAATAATATATAACAATTAACAAACCAATATACTTTTGTTAAAATTGGGAAAAACGATTTAATACACTCTAATATAGAGAACTTAGCTTGTCCCAATAATAATATTATTATGTATATACTTATAGAATAAAAAATCACTTTAATCCATATATTTACAATCTTTTTAAATTTAAAATCAGAATCTACTTGAAAATACCCTGTTATTAATACATAACAATTAACTGCAATTATAAAAAAGTTTTCAAATATATAAGCTATTTGATATAACTCACTATTAAAATCTTCTGATATAAATCTTCCTTTTCCTAAAATATGTATAAAAACAATCATTAGCATTGCAATAATTTTCAATAAATCTAATCCAACATTTCTTTTCATTATTCATTTTCCTTTAATAATTTATTTCTTTTTTAAAATCTTCAAGTTCATCTTTATTATTACTAATATTTATTCTATATCCATCATCAATCGATTTTTCTACTTGAAAATTACCTTGTGAACTATTATTTACATCATAAATATTATAAGTATTGTTATCTTCTTGTGAATAATCAAATCTATATGCATAATCTTTAACTTCCTCTAAATTAATAACTAAATTATTTTCTAAAGCCATATTCATAGAAGTAATGTGTATTTTTCCGTTTATTACTTTATTATCAATAATAATTCCTGAATTTAGTCTACCTATTCTTATATTGCCATCAAAAATAGTATTTCTTTCCACAAATATTTTGTTAACAAAATATTTTTCGGTATATAAATTATAATTAGTTAAATTAATCTCTATGCTTCCTTCTTTTATTTCATTATCATAAATTAGTATTTTTTCATTTGCATGATATGGATGAATATCACCTTGTATTTCATTATGACATATTTCTAAATTATATACATTTTTACTACTAAATATCGCATCATTATTAGACGAAGAATATAGTTTGTTTCCACAAATCTTAATGTTTTTTATTCCGTTTGTAAGAGTTCCTGACTCTAAATCTATACAAGATTGTGGATTTGTTCCCTTTATATTATGTATTTCATTATTAATTATACTGATATTATTAGCAAACAACACACTTATTCCCTGTCTTCGACAATCATATATGTTACAATTACTTATTTCCACATTATCAGGGATTGTTTTTTCCATACCAACGAATATCCCATCGCCTGTCATATTAGTTATTTTCATATTTGAAATTTTAATATTACTTCCTCCCGAAATATCAATCCCCATACCAAATTCATGAGTATTACCTTCCTCGGTATAAATATGGTTGTCCTTATCACCTTCTAAAATACCATTTTTTATTTCTACATTGTTACAGTCTATAATACTAATTAATACATAACAAGGTTTATCATTTGGTATATGTTTTATAGTAGAACCATTAAAATCAATAGATATATTATCTTTTAAGATAATGCCTTTCTCATGAAAGTGGTATTGTTTACTATCTTTTTCACTATCAATCACATATATTCCTTTTTCAAAAGTAATTTTTTCTATATTGTTTCGGTAGGCATAATCTATTGCATCATTTATTGCGTTTCTATTGTTTAAAGCATTTTTTTCATCTCCTGTATTATCAATTCCAAAATATTTGTTGTTTATTAAACCATTTTCTACATTTATTGGTTCTCCATAAGCTTGTATTTTTAGCTTTTCAATAATGTTCAAAATATTCTTTTTAAATATAACATTTATAACTACTATGCACATGAATAAAATAACTACTATAAAACATATTTTTTTTATTTTTTTCATCTATAAATATCTCCCAATTAACTTAATTATCCTTTGTATATTATTATATGTTTTTTCTTCTAATAATACGATTTTTTTTCTAATTCCAGATAAATTGTATTTTTTATATATAAATTTATCGCTTAAACTCTTTTTTTCAATTTCTTCAAATATTTTATTGCCGCATTAATTTATTTTTGTTAATATATGCTAAATTCATTAATTTTCTTTTAAGCTTTTCATTTAATATTTTTTCATACCTAATATATTCCTCTTTATCTATTTCCATTCTTTTCATTGTTCTTAAAACTATTTGCATTATTTCTTTTTCTCGTATTATTTCTTGCTCAAATGATCTCTTTGTGTGTGAATGACTATCTGACCTATTATAAATTATATACAATATTTCTCTAATATAGCCACACTTATTTTTATATGCCATTGGTAATAAAAGCTGATAATTTTGACCTTCTCTAGAAATATCAATTTCTTTTCCATTATTTCTATCAAAAAATGCCTCGCTTTTATACATATATCCACCCTGAGGAAACCATATATTATTTTCTTGTATTAAGTCTTGAAATATTTTTTCGTTTTTCTTTCTTCCTCTAATTCTAAAATAAAATTCCGTTTTTTTGGTTTCTTCATTTTTCATTATGCATTCATTTCTTACAAAGTCATAAAAAGGATTATTTTCGAAAAAAAGTACTTTTTGTTCTACAGCATTATCAGTATATTCATCGTCAATATCTGCTCCAGTTAAATATTCTCCTTTTACAAACTTCAATCCTCTATTTACAGCGGCAGCTTGACCTTGATTTTTTAATTGTTGTATAATTAAGTATTCCTCTATCTCATTTTCCATAATTTCTTTATATTGTTTAAGTATATCCACAGTTTTATCCGTAGATGCATCATCAACAATTATTAATTGTATTTTTTTATATGTCTGTCTTAGAATCGAATCAAGAAATCTTTTGACATATTTTTGAGCATTATAACAAGGAATAATAATACTTACAAGTCCTTTTTCCATATTTTTTCTACTCCCTTTTTTAAGATATTTTTTGCAAAATCTAATGTATATTGCATTTCATAATCATGCCTATAAAAAATATATATAATAAAACAATGTTCAAATAAACAAACTATTCCCATTAATAGAAATGTAAAAAAAGTTATTTTTAAAGCAAGTAATTTAAATAGCACCAAAGTTATAGCAGAACTTAATAATAATGTAACAAGATATTTTATATATATACGAATATACTCTTTTGCACTCCTCTTGAAAATATGATGATACAAAATATATGGTCTTTGCCAACATGGTATTGATATACCACTAATAATAGTTCCAAGTATAACTCCTAATAAGCCTATCTTTCTCGCTAAAATAATAGAACATATAAGATTTATTCCAGACTGTATTATTGGTGTAAACCTATCTTGTTTATATAATCCAGCTGCATTTTTTATTGTAGTGGCAGGAATTCTCATTCCTGTAATAAAAAAATTAATGATTATAGCTATTACAATTCCCATATTAAAAACATATTCTTGTCCTACCCATAGTGTTATAAATGGGTTTATTAAGTTTAATAATCCGACTGAGCATGTACTATAAATCAGAAAACCAATAAAATCTATTTGTTTAAATATTTTATACTGTTTTTCTTTATTTTCCGTAACAACTAAATTACCCAGACTAGCTGTTATTCCATTATATATAATATTTATAAAATTATTTAACATGTTAATAATTGTTAAATAATTAGAATAAATTCCAACTGTTTCAATTCCAATAAAAGAAGATATAATTATATTGTCAGTACCATTAATACAATAATCTCCAATTTTATGAAAAAACATTGCTTTTATATTCGTTGTTATTTGCTTTAAATCACTTTTTGCTAACTTTTCTTTACATTTAAAATCAATATCTTTATATTGTATTGTTATATATCTATTTATAAATATTTTTTGTATATAAGTTATACCAAGTTGTACTAATAAATAAAAAACAAAATTTCTAGTAACAACTAAAGTTATTATTTGTATTATATTAACTAATATCATAAAAATAAAATTAATTTTTGACAATTTATATGCTTTTTGATCAGCAGTAATTAATGTTTCTTTATATGATATTAAATAAGTAAAAACCGTATTTGCTAGAAAGAGAAAATAAATTATGTTTAAGTTTTCAATATTTTGTGAATCTTTTATTATAATATCCAAGAAAAAAAATACTATAATCCCTATAACAAAAATAATTAATGCAATTATTCTATATGCATTTTTATAAAATGTCATTAACTCACTTATTTTTTTTTTATTATTTTCTGCTAATGGTTTATACAAGCTAAAATTAATTGCAGTTCCCACTCCTAATTCAGCTAAAGAAAGCATTGATATAACATTTGTTAATAAGCCATTTACACCTAAATATGTTTGCCCTAAAATATTTATAAAGAAAGTTCTTACTATAAATGTCATAAAAGTTTTAACAATAGTTATAACCATATTTGTACTAATATTTAAAATAGAATTTTTAGTTCTCATTATATCTCCTCATAACTTTTAATATTTATAGTCCTAAAGACTTTTCTATAAATTTGATAGATTTATCTCTTTGAAAATCTAAGCACTTTTGTACTTTATCATAATTAATATGAGAGCACTTATCTATATCTTTTATATTTTCTATTAATCTATCATTTAATTCTACTTTTTCTAATAAGTTTTTTATTCTTGAATTCATTCCATTTCTAGAGAATGAATAAAAATCTTTTTGATATACTAAAGAAAATACAGTTCCATGAAATGAATTAGTCAATACTAAATCAGCATTATGAATTAAACTTAAGAATTCATTAGGATTAGCAAATGGTTTTCGAATTTCATTTTGATATTTTTTTAGCAACCCAACATGAATAACTTTCATTTTCTTTTTTTTCACAATATAATTTATTATGTCATTGACTTTTTCATCTGGCTCAATTGTATATATAAAAATATATTTTTCATTAGGTAATTTTATATTTTTTTCTATTTTTATCCAGTCATTTTTTTTCAACAATAATGTTGGATCAATTGTTACTTCTATATTTTTTTCAGTTAATTTTGTTATTAAATTTTTACCTGTTTCTTCTCTTATAGAAATATAGTCCAAATTTTCTAATCTTTTACGAATATATGTTTCATCTTCTTTTGTTATTGTTTGTACTCCTATACTTGGTGCATAAGCCACTCTTTTAATTTCTTTATTTCCAATATTTAAAAAATATACATCCCTAATATTCTCATTCATAGTTCTAGGATTCCACACTTGATCACTTCCGGTAACATAAACATCATATATTGGTGGATTTGATTTTATAGAATTAGTGTTATATTTATATTTAGAAAATCTAATATATTTTTTTCTAAACTTTTTAAATTTATATTCTCTAATAATTTTGATTGGTATAAAGGCTAACTTTTTTATATTTACTTTTTCTTTTTTCTTTTCAAGCTTATATTGAACAACCTCTACTCGCTTATCATATTTTGATAAAACTTGTTGTAAAGCATACATTTGATATGTTGCCCCATAATTTGTACCATCATTAAATGTAAAAATACCAATACTCATTTTTTCCCCCTTTAAAAATATTTCTCTATCATACTATTTGTATTTTGTTTTTCATTTTGATTTTTCTTCAGATTATTAATAAATTTTATTCTTTTGTTTTTATTTTCTATTAAATCAATAATTGCCTTTTCTATTTCCTCGTTATCATAATTTACAATAATAGCATTTTCACCATTCTTAAATTTCTCATTTGCACCAGCTGTATTTGTTGTTATAATAGGTCTACAAAGTATCTTTGCTTCAGATGAAGTAATTGAGTATCCCTCATATTGTGATGGTTGTATATATATATCAGCATTTTTCATATAAGGGTATGGATTTAGTTTTTCGCCTAATAGTATGAAATAATTTTCAACATTAAACTTTTTAATTAATTTTTCTAAATTACTTTTTTCTTCGCCACAACCTATTGCAAACCACTTTATTTTATATCCTTTTTTTATTAATTTAAATGTAATTTCTATTGCTAAATCATAGCCCTTTCCTTTTGCAAGCCTTGCAACAGTTACTATATTAGTACAATCTCTTGAAAAAGTTTCATTTATTTTCTCATTAGCTTTTCTTATAATTATTTCTTCATTTATTATATTATAAAAGGTTTCGGCCTTATCTTGAAACTCAGGCAATAAACTTATTACATTTTGTGTTGCTTTTTTAGATACTGAAAATATTTTATCATATTTTATAAAATATTTTTTATAATTTTCTATTATAAATGCAGGTACAGAAATTAAATCAGCATGATTCCATAAGTATTTCTTTTGTGCATTAACTTTTTCAGCCACATAAATAGTAATTGGAGATATTGGTACTTGGTAAGATACTGCTATATCTAAGTTTTCAGATAGAAAGTCAGCATTTTTTACTAATTCGTTTCTATCTTTTTTTATAATCTTATAGTATATCATTAAAAAAAGGCTTTTAATAAAACACAATAATTTTCTTTTTTTTATATATTTCATTAATAAATCTTTTCCATTCCAAATAATTTTCTCTTTTAAATCATTTATCTCTTTAACTGTAACTACTTTTTCAAAATCTTGCAAAAGTTCACCTTTTTTTTCAATTGTATAAACAGTAATGTCATATTTTTTCTTATCCATTTTTTCTATCATACTTAATAAAGCTTTCTCGATTCCACCAATTTTCAACGATGTTATGAAAAATCCTATTTTTTTATTCATTTTTCCTCCTACTTTCAATTTTAAGCTCTTT
>CALXWV010000041.1 GCA_944392515.1 uncultured Clostridia bacterium | reverse complement strand
GGTACAGATTTTTCATTTGATATAGAAATAAGATTAGGTGCAGGAGCATTTGTTTGTGGTGAAGAAACAGCTTTGTTAGAATCAATAGAAGGTAAGCGTGGTCAGCCTAGAGTAAAACCTCCATATCCAGCACAAGTAGGTTTATGGGGCATGCCAACACTAATTAATAATGTTGAAACATATGCAAATATTGCTCAAATAATATTAAAAGGACCTGAGTGGTATTCATCAATAGGAACAGAAAATTCAAAAGGAACTAAAGTATTTGCTTTAGGTGGTAATGTAAATAATGTAGGATTAGTTGAAGTACCAATGGGAACTACTTTAAGAGAAATTGTATATGATATTGGCGGTGGAATACCAAATGGTAGAGAATTCAAGGCTGCACAAACTGGTGGACCATCAGGTGGTTGTATACCTAAAGAACATTTAGATACACCTATAGATTATGAATCACTTAAAGAAATTGGTTCAATGATGGGTTCAGGTGGTTTAATTATAATGGATGATACTAAATGTATGGTATGTTTAGCTAAATTTTATCTACAATTTACAGTTAGTGAAAGTTGTGGTAAATGTACACCTTGTAGAATTGGAACAAAGAGAATGTTAGAAATCTTAGAAAAGCTTTGCTCAGGTGAAGGCGAAGAATATGATATATATAGACTAGAAAAATTGGCTGTAAATATTCAAAAATCTAGTATATGTGGCTTAGGACAAAGTGCACCAAATCCAGTAATAAGTACAATGAAATATTTTAGAGAAGAATTTAGACAACATGCAATTGAAAAAGAATGTAAGGCAATGGAATGTAAAGCACTAGCTAAAATACAAATAGATGAAGAAAAATGTAAAGCATGTGGTCTATGTCAAAGAAATTGTCCTGTTCATGCAATTGAAGGAGAAGGCAGAGAAAAAAGAGTAATTAATCAAGATAAATGTATTAAGTGTGGGACTTGTATTAAGGTGTGTCCTTTCCATGCCATAGGATAAATTCAACAAATAAACTTCGTATTACGTCGTTAAAAATTAGATAAAAAATCCTCGACGTACAATTAAGTACGCCTCCGGTTTTTTACTAATTTTTGCCTAGTACTACTCGTTTCTTTGTTGAATTATATTGAATATATAAAGTTCGTCGTTAAATTTCAAAATAAAATTGGAGGAAATAATGGTTAATTTAAAAATAGATGATAAAAAAGTATGTGTACCAGAAGGAACAACAATATTAGAAGCGGCAAGACAAGCTGGAATAGATATACCTACATTATGCTTTTTAAAAGAAATAAATGAAGTCGGAGATTGCAGAATGTGTATTGTTGAAGTTGAAGGCAGAAGAGGATTTGCAACTTCTTGTATTCAAACTGTAGAAGAAGGAATGGTAGTTCATACACATACACAAAATGTACTAGAAGCAAGACATGTTATATTAGATTTAATAATATCTAATCATGAAAAAGATTGCTTGACTTGTACTCGCTCGGGAAACTGCGAACTTCAAGATTTAGCTATTAAGTTTAATGTATTAGATAATGAATTTACAGGTGAAAAATCTATACATAAAATAGATGATAAATCTCCATCAATAGTAAGAGATTTTAATAAATGTATTTTATGTAGAAGGTGTGTTGCAACTTGCAAAAAGGTACAACAAATTGGTGCAATTGATTGTATTAATAGAGGATTTGAATCTTGCATATCTACTACTTATGATCATAGTTTAAATGATGTTGATTGTACTTTTTGTGGTCAATGCATTGAAGCTTGCCCAACAGGAGCTCTTCATGAAAAAGAAAATATAAATGATGTATGGGCAAAACTAAAAGATCCAGATACTTATGTAGTAGTTCAAACAGCTCCATCTATAAGAGTTGCACTTGGAGAAGAATTTGGTATGGAGATAGGAACAAATGTAACTGGTAAAATGATATCTGCCTTAAAGAGACTCGGCTTTGATAAAGTATTTGATACAAATACGGGAGATGATTTTACAATAATGGAAGAGGCTACTGAACTTGTAAAAAGATTAAGAAACAATGATAATCTTCCTATGACAACATCTTGCTGTCCTGCTTGGGTCAAATATACAGAAATGTTTTATCCTGAAAATATACCTCATTTATCTAGCTGTAAATCTCCACATCAAATGCTAGGCGCAATTATAAAATCGTATTTTGCAGAAAGAAATCATATAGATCCAAGCAAAATATATGTAGTATCTGTTATGCCTTGTATTGCTAAGAAGTATGAAAGACAGCGTGAAGAAATGAAAGTAAATGGCTTATGGGACGTAGATGCAGTAATAACAACACGTGAGCTTGCAAGAATGATAAAACAAGCAAATATAGATTTTAAAATGCTTGAAGATGATGTATTCGATAACCCAATGGGAGAAGCAACAGGAGCTGGTGCAATATTTGGAACAACAGGCGGAGTTATGGAAGCGGCATTAAGAGCAGCTTATGAACTTATGACAGGTGAAGAACTAAAAAAAGTTGAATTTGAAGAAGTTAGAGGCGAAAAAGGAATAAAGAAAGCAACAGTTCAAATAGGAGACAAAACTATAAGAGTTGCAGTAGCACATGGGCTAGGAAATGCTAAAACAATAATGGAAGAAATAAAAAGTGGTAAAGCAGATTATCAATTTGTAGAAGTAATGGCATGCCCAGGTGGATGCATTATGGGTGGTGGTCAGCCTATAAAAAATGCAAAAACAAGAGCAACAGTAGATGTTAGAAGAAAAAGAGCAGAAGCTATGTATTCAATTGATGAAAGAAGCACAATAAGAAAATCTCAAGATAATCCAATATTAAAAGCAATATACAAAGAATACATTGGTCAACCGGGAGAACATAGAGCTCATGAACTTTTACATACACATTATACAAAAAAAGATAAATATAATATATTTTAAGCAAAATAAAAATCAATGATTTTATGTACCCTTGACAAACAATAAATTTGGATGTAAAATAATTTTGCGTTGAAAGAGAAAAAATGTAAAAAATGTTTATAGAGAGTAAGCGGTGGTGGAATGCTTATAACACATATACATGGGGAGCTCTGGAGTAAATTAAATAATAATTAAGGTGGACTAATTAAAGTCAATTAGGGTGGAACCGCGTAAGCATATATTAGCTTTCGTCCCTAACTATTTTGTATAGTTAGAGGTGAAAGCTGTTTTTTTGCTTTAAAAGCTAAAAAATCACCAAGTTAAATAAGAAATTTCTAACTATATATAAAGCCTAAAAGGCAAGAAAGGGAGGATTTTTATGGTAAAAGACATGGAAACAATAGTAAATTTATGTAAGTCTAGAGGATATATCTATCCAGGTTCAGAAATCTATGGAGGCTTAGCAAATACTTGGGATTATGGACCTTTAGGAGTTGAACTTAAAAATAATGTAAAAGCATTATGGAGAAAAAAGTTTATACAAGAAAAGAAAGACATAGTAGGATTAGATGCAGCAATATTAATGAATCCAGAAACATGGGTCGCATCAGGACATTTATCTAGCTTTTCAGACCCACTTATTGATTGCAAAGAATGTAAAACAAGACATAGAGCAGATAAATTAATTGAAGAATGGGCACATGAAAATAATAGGGATTTAATTGCAGATGGTTGGACAGATGAGCAAATGGTTAATTTTATAAATGATAATAAAATACCATGCCCTAATTGTGGAAAAACTAATTTTACAAATATTCGTAAATTTAATTTAATGTTTAAAACATTCCAAGGTGTTACAGAAGATTCGACAGCTACTGTATATTTAAGACCAGAAACTGCACAAGGTATATTTGTAGATTTCAAAAATGTTTTAAGAACTACAAGAAAGAAAATGCCAATGGGTATTGCACAAATTGGTAAAGCATTTAGAAATGAAATAACACCTGGAAACTTTACATTTAGAACTCGTGAATTTGAACAAATGGAATTAGAATTTTTCTGCAAACCAGGTACTGACTTAGATTGGTTTAAATATTGGAAAGAATTCTGCGAAAATTGGCTTGTAAGTTTAGGCATGAAAAAAGAAAATATTAGATTAAGAGACCATTCAAAAGAAGAATTAGTATTTTATAGTAAAGCTACAACAGATATAGAATTTAACTTCCCATTTGGTTGGGGTGAACTTTGGGGAATTGCAGATAGAACAGATTATGATTTAACTCAACATATGAATCACTCAAAACAAGATTTAACATATTTAGATCCTGAGACAAATGAAAAATATGTTCCTTATGTAATAGAGCCATCACTTGGAGCAGATAGAGTAACTTTAGCTTTTCTTTGTAATGCATATGATGTAGAAGATTTAGGAGAAGGTGATTCAAGAGTAGTCCTACATTTACATCCAGCATTAGCACCATACAAATTAGCTGTTTTGCCTTTATCTAAAAAACTTGGAGAAAAGGCAAATGAGATATTTGATAAACTTTCTAAAAACTTTAGCTGTGATTATGATGAAGCAGGTTCAATTGGTAAAAGATATAGAAGAGAAGATGAAATTGGTACACCATATTGTTTAACAGTAGATTTTGATACGCTAGAAGACAATAAGGTAACTATAAGAGATAGAGATACTATGGAACAAATAAGAATTCCAATTGATGAAGTAGAAAGCTATATTCAAGAAAAAATAGATTTTTAAAATATGTAATTTATTTATACAATAAAAATTGTTATATTCAATTCATTTAAATTCATCATTTTTAAAATTCCTTCATATAATAAAATATATGGAGGAATTTTGTTATGTGTGGAATTGTAGGATTTACAAATTATGACGGAAATATGAGAAATGAAGAGGCCCAGAGGGTACTTACAAATATGAACAATACTTTAAGTAAAAGAGGACCTGATGAAAATGGAATATATATTAAAGAAGAGATTTGTATTGCTCATAGAAGACTTATTGTAATAGACCCAGAAGGTGGAAAGCAACCAATGATATGTAAATATTTAGGTAACACTTATGTTATTACATATAATGGTCAAATATATAATACTAAGGAATTAAGAGAAACACTAGAAAAAAGTGGATTTACTTTTGAAGGACATTGTGATACAGAAGTACTTTTAAAAGCCTTTATATATTATGGATATAATGTAGTAAATCATTTAAATGGAATATTTGCTTTTGCAATATGGAATGAAGGAAAAAAAGAATTATTTTTAGCAAGAGATCATTTTGGAGTAAAACCATTGTTTTATTCTGTAAAAGATAATCAATTAATATTTGCTTCAGAAATTAAGGCATTATTTGAATATCCAAGTATATATCCTAAAATAGATAATGAAGGTATTTCAGAATTATTTGGAATTGGACCTGCACATACACCAGGAGTTGGAGTATTTAAAGGAATAGAAGAATTAAAGCCGGCACATTACCTTGTATTTAATAGAAGCGGAATGAGAATAAAAGAATACTGGAAACTAAAAAGTAGAATGCATACAGATGATTTTGAAACAACCTGTTCTACTGTAAAAGAATTACTTACTGATGCAATTGAAAGACAATTAGTTTCAGATGTACCACTATGTACATTTTTATCGGGAGGACTAGATTCTAGTATAATTACTTTATATAGTGCAAATTATTGTAGAAAGCATAATCTTCCAATGATAAACACATATTCAGTAGATTATGTAGATAATGATAAAAACTTTCAAAAGACAGATTTTCAGCCAAACTCAGATAGTGATTATATAAATTTAATTACAAATAAACTTGGAACTAAACATCATACAATCTATTTAGATACACCGGAGTTAGCAGATAGCTTAAAAGAAGCTATGATTGCAAGAGATTTGCCTGGTATGGCAGATGTAGATTCATCTTTGCTTTTATTTTGCAAAGAAGTAAAAAAAGAAGCTACAGTATCTATTATGGGAGAATGTGCAGATGAAATATTTGGAGGATATCCATGGTTTTTCAGAGAAGATGCATTATCTAGCGGTACTTTCCCTTGGTCAATTAATATAGAAGAAAGACAGCATTTATTGAATCCAGAATTACAAGAAAAAGTAAATTTAAAAGAATATATAGATTATAGATATAATGAGAGTTTAAATGAAGTAGAACTTTTAAATGTGGATTCAAAAGAAACAAAGGAAAAAAGAAAAATAACATATTTAACAATGAATTGGTTTATGCAAACATTACTTAGTAGAACAGATAGAATGGGGATGTATAATGGATTTGAAATAAGAGTACCATTTTGTGATTATAGGCTAGCAGAATATGTATGGAACATTCCATGGGAGATGAAAGCTCTTCATGGAAGAGAAAAGGGATTACTTAGATATATTATGAAAGATGAACTTCCAAAAGAAATAGTAGAAAGAAAAAAGAGTCCATATCCAAAAACATGGAATCCAACATATCTAAAAAAAGTAAAAGGAATGCTTACAGAAATAATGAAAAATCCAGAATCACCAATAACAAGTCTGCTTAACAAAGAAGATATAATGAATATATTAAATACAGATGGTAAGTCATTTACAAGACCTTGGTTTGGTCAATTAATGACAGGTCCACAACTTATGGCATATCTTTGCCAAGTAAATATGTGGCTTGAAACATATAAGCCAGAGATTGAAATATAATAAAGCTGCCCTCCATATTCGGAGAGCAGTTTTGCTTGATATAGTTTAATCCTTGATAACTTTATCCCTTGCTTCTTCAAAAGAAGCTCTAAGGACTCTTTTATTTTGGTCAATCTTAGGAGCAATCAGAGAATTTAATTTTGTAATTTCTGAATGTGGGATAGTTCGTACAATTTTTCCAGAATGTTTTACTGAGCTAGCGGGTTTTGCAAAGCGTTTAACTCTACTATCAAGCGATTTTGCCATATATATTATTCCTCCTTGTCAAGTGACTTTCTAATTTGAGTACAATAAGAATATATAAAACTGTCCTAAATTAGAACAGGAGATTAAAAAATTATGCTTAAATAATAACATATTTTTAGGTTTGGTGCAATAGTTTGAAAATTTGCTAATTTTATTGAAAATCACAAATCTTTGAAATAAATTGCCTCAAAATATTGAAATAGAATGCCTCAAAATGTTGAAATGAAATATCCCAAATCTTTGAAATAAAAAAGTTAAAATTGACAAAATATTAAAAAAACACTATAATTAACATAATAGGTTGCTCCTATTATTGGTGTTTATTAGCTTGCCTTAAAATAGGCGAGTAAAGATTTAGATTAAAAAGAAATGTGAGGTAGAGACATGTTTAAGATAAAAACAACTGAAGAGCGGATAAACTTAAGCAATAGATTGTATCCACTCTATGATGGCTTATCGAAAGATCTTTTATTTTACATTGCTATAGATACTCTTTTTCTATCTGTTGCAAAGGGATTTTCAGCATTTCAAATTTCGTTTTTAGGGGTTGTGCCCACTTTTATCTGCATTTTGATGCAACCAATGCTTCTAAAATCAGTGAAAAAGCTGGGCAATGTTAACGCATCTAGAGTAGGAACTTTTATGCTCTTGGTTTCTGCAATTCTAAAAACGTTTGGAACAACTTTCCTTGTAATCTCCATAGGACAGGTACTCTATGATGGAGCATTTGTTTTTAAGAGCATGGAAAGCATATCTCTTCGGAACAACTTGGAATACCAAAATAATTCTCGAGCCTATATGAGAATTAGAGGGGCTTCCAATACAATTTATGCAACAGCAACTTTTATAATTGCAATTATTGCAGGTCCGCTGTTTAATGTTAGCCCGTATTTGCCGATGTACCTATGCATTACATTTTGCCTTATTACTTGCTTTTTGTCATTCTCATTTTATGAAGTAAAACTAAGTGATAATGAAAATGAAGAAGAAAAGAATAAAAACAAAAAGGAAAATAAATATAAAGGGAAAACAAAAAGCAAAATTTCTTATGTAGTTATTTTGGCAATTATACTAAACACAATTTTCATTAATACGGTGTTTGTGGGCCAGCAAGACAGCAAGTTATTTATTCAATATCAATTAACAGATTGGTATGGAATAACCAAAACTGCAACATATCTTAGTTTGATTGTTGCATCATCTAGGCTTGCAAGAATAATCTTAAATATTGCATTCAATCGATTTTATGGGACTTTTAGAAATCATGTACCTATTGTTTTATCTATTATATTGGCTAGTGGTTTCTTAAGTATCATATTTGGAGCTATATTACCATTGCATAACATAATTAAAATATTACTGATGACATTAGGTTTTGACCTAATAATTCCAATGCGAGACATCTTCGTTATTTATATTGAATATTTAGTCTTGACGAAATCTCCAAAAGATAGGCAACAGGAGATTTTTACTAATATGGAAATATTAGTAAAGTTTGGCAAAGTAACAATGAACTTTTTAGCTTCTTTGTTGCTTGTCGAATTTGACCTAATATA
>CALXWV010000040.1 GCA_944392515.1 uncultured Clostridia bacterium | reverse complement strand
AAGGTCCATATTTTTCAATTGCCTGTTTCATATATTCTGAACAGCTAGGATAGTATTTACAATGAACCCCTATACTTTGAAAAAATGGTGATATCCATTTTTGGTAGAAATTTATTAAACTAATAAAAATTTTTTTCATTATTTAATTCCTGAATTTAAAAATATTTTTTCAATATCCTTATTTATTATTTGATAAGACAAATCTTTTACATCTGCTTTTTTATTCCAAATAATTACTATATCATAGCCTTGTTTAACATTCTTTGTGTTATTTTGGTAAGCCGCTCTAATTACTCTTTTGACTCTGTTTCTAATGTGTGCTTTACCTATTTTTGTGCTAATTGCTATACCAAGTCTATTTTCATTTAATTTGTTTTTCATTATATATATAATTATTTGATTAGCAATATAAAACTTGCCTTTATTAAAAACATTTTTAAATTCATAATTTAATTTTAATGTTTTAATTCTTTTCATAATATAATACCTTAAAAAAGGTCACAAAACTCGTGACCTCAACAAAAAAGCTTACGCACTTAATTTTTTTCTTCCTTTTGCACGTCTTGCCTTTAATACATTTCTACCTTGTCTAGTAGCCATTCTTTTCATAAATCCATGTTCTTTTTGAGCTTGTCTCTTTTTTGGTTGATATGTTCTCTTCATTTATATTGCACCTCCAATTCTATTGCAATTTTGTTTCTCAATCGTAATTCTTATTATACCTCAGTAAAGCCAATTATGTCAATAGATTAATATTAATTTTTTTCATATTTTTATATTAATTTGCTTGACTATTTATGACATTTTTTGATATTATATGTATACATTTTAAAAATGAATATTTAAATCCACAAAAGAAAAGTTATTTAAGTCTTTATCCACAGTTAATGAACAAATTGTGGATATTAAATAGCTTTTTTATGTTGCTTTAAATAAATAAATTACATTCTATTATTGTTTTAATGAATAAGGGGCTAATGTTAATGTCAAACGAAAATTTAAATGAACTATGGAGTAGAGCTAAAGAGCTTCTCAAAGAAGAAACAACTGTAATTACATATCAAACATGGATTCAACCATTAGAACTTAAAAGCGTTAGAGATAACGTTATTATTTTAGTTGCCTCAAATTCATTTCAAAAAGATACAATTGAATCTAGATATTTAACACTTCTTGTTAATACTTTCAATTTTATTACAAATAAAAAATGCAATGTCATTATAAAATTAAAAGATGAGGAAGATGTAAATATTCCTACTGCAAATAATATTACAAATAATAAAATGTTTATAAACTCTGGATTAAATCCTAAATACACCTTTGATACTTTTGTTGTTGGAAGCAATAATAAATTTGCACAAGCTGCTGCTCAAGGTGTATCAGATAATCCCCGGTTCTAAATATAATCCATTTTTTATTTATGGTGGTGTAGGTTTAGGAAAAACCCACTTAATGCATGCAATAGGTAATCAAATACTTATGAATAATCCTAATTCTAATATTTTATATGTTACATCTGAAAATTTTACTAATCAATTAATTAATGCATTAAGAGATCAAGCTACAGAAAAATTTAGAGAAAAATATAGGAATATAGATGTTTTATTAATAGATGATATTCAATTTATTGCTAATAAAAAGAGTACACAAGAAGAATTTTTCCATACTTTTAATACTCTTTATGAAGCAGGAAAACAAATAGTATTATCTAGTGATAAGCCACCCAAAGATATTGAACTATTAGAAGATAGATTAAAATCAAGATTTGATTGGGGATTAATTGCTGATATATCTAATCCTGATTTCGAAACAAGACTTGCTATTCTTAGAAAAAAGACACAATTAGACAATATAATTATAGATGATGAAATTTTATCTGCAATTGCGACAAGAGTCGACACAAACATTAGGGAACTGGAGGGTACACTAAATAAATTAGTTGCAAAAGCTTCTCTAACTAATAGTCCAATTACAATGGAAATGACAGAAAAAGCAATTAATGATATTATTCAAAAACAAGATAAAGTAATATCATCAGAATATATTCAAGATGTAGTAGGGAAGTACTTTAGTGTTTCTCCTCAAGATTTAAGAGGTTCAAAAAGATCTAATGATGTTACTTTTCCTAGACAAATTGCTATGTACTTATGTAGAAATGTTGCTCAAATGTCTTTACCACAAATCGGTATTGATTTTGGAAAAAGAGATCATACAACAGTAATGCATGCAGTTAATAAAATTGAAAAAGAAATAAAGACAAATTCAAACACAAGATTAATTGTGGAAAGTGTGCAAAAAATACTACTTTCCGACAAATAGTTGCAACAACTGACAAAAGTAGTCATTAGTAAAAAGTTTGTTTGGAGAATCAATGTTTGACTTTAGAACGTGCATCTCTTCTTACGGAACAGCCACATTAGTTATCCACAGGGGGGCTGTGGAAAAGGTGTGGAAAACATGTGGATAATTCAAAATGTGGATAACTTTTTGAATTGTGTGGATAAGTTTAAAAGTTTTCCACAGAGTTATCCACACCGTATTTCCGTAGGATTAAAGCCTTTGAGATAGTTTTCCACACAATCCACAGGTACTATTACTACTACTACTATATATATTTATATTATTAATAAAAGAAGGAGAAATTAAAAATGAAACTTATTTGTGAAAAAGAAAAAATCCTTAAAGCTCTTAATTCCGTAACAAAAGCTGTCGCTATTAGAACAACAATGCCTATATTAGAAGGTATATTAATTCAAACTAATGATAATGATATAAAATTAACATGTTATGATTTAGAATTAGGTATAGAATATGTTATTAAAGATTGTAATGTACAAGAACAAGGTGCAACAGTAGTTAATGCAATAATGTTTAGCGAAATAATTAGAAAATTACCTGATACAGAAATTAAAATAGAAGTTAATGAAAAGAATTTATTAGTAATTGAATGTGAAGGTTCTTTGTACAAATTAGCAACAATGAATCCAGAAGATTTTCCTGAATTACCAGAAATAAATGTAGAAAATTCTATAGAAATAGAACAAAATACATTAAAAGATATGATTAGAAAAACAATATTTGCTATAAGTACTGAAGAAAATAGACCAATTTTTACTGGATGTTTATTTGAAGTAAAGAGCAATAAATTAAATGTGGTTGCTGTTGATGGATTTAGATTAGCATGGAAGAGTAAATTTTTACAAGCAAAAACAAATGATTTTTCTGCAGTAATACCAGGAAGAACATTAACAGAAATAAATAAAATATTATCTGACTCTTTTGAAATTGTAAAAATCGGTATAGCAAAAAATCAAGCATTATTTGAAATTGAAAATTGTAAAATAGTAACAAGATTATTAGACGGAGAATTTTTAAATTATTCAAGTGTTCTTCCTTCTAAATGGGAAACAAGAGTAAGAGTAAATAGACAAATTTTATTAAATTGTTTTGAAAGAATAAGTTTAATTTCAGCATCAAGTATAGAAAAGGAAAAGAAATATCCAGTAAAGATAAGTGTTGAAGTTGGAAAGATTACAATTTCTTGCACAAACCAAACTGGAGATGCAAAAGAGGAACTATATGTTACAACAGAAGGAAAAGACTTAGAAGCTGGATTTAATCCAAAGTATTTCTTAGATGTATTAAGATCAATTGATGATGAAGAAGTATTTATTGACTTTGGAACAAGTATTTCTCCATGTATTGTAAGAAGTGTAGAAGAAACTGGCGATTATAAATATATGATATTACCAATTCGTCTAAAAAATGAATAAGTTATCCACATATTATGCATAGAATGTGGATAACTATATAGAAAATCAAAGGAAATATTCCTTACAAAATAAAGGAATGTGAAGTATATGTACATAGATAATTTAAAAATACAAAATTTTAGAAATTATAAAAATCAAGAAATAAATTTTGAGAATAAAATAAATATTTTTTATGGAGATAATGCACAAGGAAAAACTAATATATTAGAATCTATATTTATTTCTAGTTTTGGAAAATCTTTTAGAACAAATAAAGATAAAGAATTAATAAAAATTGGAGAAAACTTTTTAAAAATCGAATCTCATTTTCAAAAAAAAGATAGAGAAGGGAAAATAAAAGTAGAAATTTCTGATAAAAAAAATGTTTATTTAAATGATATTAAACTAAAAAAGTTAAGTGAAGTATTAGGAAATATTATTTTAGTAATTTTTACACCAGATGATATTAATTTATTAAAAAGTGGGCCTGCTGCTAGAAGAAAATTCTTAGATATGATGATAGGGCAGTTAAGGCCTGCGTATGTACTAAACTTAAATGCTTATTTAAAAACACTTGAGCAAAGGAATAATTTCTTAAAACAAAAAATAAAAAATGATCAAATGTTAGACATCTGGGATGAAAAGTTAGCTGAATATGGGGAAAAAGTTTTTATATATAGAAAACAGTTTATAGATTTAATAAAAAATAAAATAACAGCTATTCATTCAGAAATAACTGATGAAAAAATAGATATATCATATTTTTCAGATTGCAAAAATAAAGAATCCTTTTTAGCAGAATTAAAGAAAAATAGACAAAATGATTATTACAGAGGATATACAACAAAAGGAATACATAGAGATGACTTTAGTATTTACATTAATGATGAACCTGTAAATATATATGGTTCTCAAGGACAAAATAGGACAGCAATCCTATCACTAAAATTAGCAGAATTAAATGTTATATATGATGATTTAGGAGAATATCCAATACTTTTGTTAGATGATTTTATGTCAGAACTTGATGAAAAAAGGATTTCTAACTTTTTAAATAATATTGAAAATATACAAGTAATAATTACTTGTACAAAAAATATAGATATAAAAAATAGTATTTCCCATAAGGTTGTAAATGGTCAAATTTTGTAATATAATAAATATGCTTTTATAAGAATGAATAAGAATATATATTAAAAAATAGATAAATATTACAAAATGGGGAGTATTATGGATTTTAAAAATGAACTAAAAAATTATGCAAATATTGTAGAGAATGAACTAGAAAAATATATTAGAAAACAAGATTGCTTAGAAAAAAAGTTAAATGATTCTGTAGAATATAGCTTAATGGCTGGAGGAAAAAGATTAAGACCAACATTAATATTAGCGACTTATAAACTTTTTAAAGATGATTATTCAGTATGCATGCCATATGCGGTTGCAATAGAGATGATACATAATTTTTCATTAATACATGATGACTTGCCTGGTATAGATAATGATGATTTTAGACATGGAAAACCAACAAATCATAAAATGTTTAATGAAGCAACAGCAATTTTAGCAGGCGATAGTTTACTTAATAATGCATATTTAGTAATAAGCGAAAATTTAAAAAATAATTTAACAAAAGAAAATATCGAATGTTTCCATGAACTTTCTTATGCAGTAGATAGAATGCTTATTGGAGAATATGTAGATACAGAATATGAGGGAAAACAAGCCCTAATGGATGAACTTGAGTATATGCATAAAAATAAGACAGGAGCATTAATTAGATGTGCTGTTAGAATGGGAGCAATTCTAGCGGATGCTAAAAAAGAAGATATAGATAATTTAACTAATTATGCTGAAAAAATCGGACTAGCTTTTCAAATAAGAGATGATATTTTATCAGAAATTGGTGATGAAAAGATTTTAGGAAAGCCAGTTGGAAATGATAAAAAAAGAAAAAAATGTACATATGTTAGTAAATATGGATTAGAAAAGTCAGAAGAAGAACTAGAAAAAAATATTAATCAAGCAATAGAGAGCATTAAAAAATACGGAAATAAAGCAGAATTTTTAACTGAACTTGCTAGATATATTGGAAATAGAAATAAATAAAGCTTGACAAATTTTAAAATTAAAAATAAACTATTAATAGCAAACTAAAGAATTATGCAGGAGGAAGTATAATGGAAAAATATAATCATGAATATCGAGCCAACCAAATACAGGTATTAGAAGGTCTTGAAGCAGTAAGAAAAAGACCAGGTATGTATATAGGAAGTGTTTCAAAAAGAGGTTTACATCATTTAGTATATGAAATAGTAGATAACTGTGTTGATGAAGCTTTAGCTGGATATTGTACTCATATAGAAGTAAAAATAGAACCTGGAAATGTAATTTCGGTTTCAGATAATGGTAGAGGTATACCAGTAGATATACATCCAAAAACACATATATCAGCAGCAGAAACTGTTTACACAGTACTTCATGCTGGTGGTAAATTTGGTGGAGATAGTGGATATAAAGTATCTGGAGGTCTTCATGGTGTTGGTGCATCTGTTGTAAATGCTTTATCTGAATGGACAGAAGTAACTATTCAAAGAGATGGTGGGATATACCAAATGAAATTTGAAAGAGGAAAAACTGTCGAAAAACTTACAAAAATAGGAGACTCTAAAAAAACAGGTACAAAAGTTAGATTTTTAGCAGATAAAGACATTTTTGAGACAACTGAATATGATTATGATACTTTAGCAGAAAGATTTAGAGAAATAGCTTTCTTAACAAAAGGATTATATATAAGTATAGAAGATTTAAGAGAAGAAACACCAAAAAAGGCAGAGTTTTGCTTTGAAGGTGGTTTAAAATCTTTTGTAGAATATTTAAATCAAAATAAAGAAAAATTAAATCCAGATCCAATATATATTGAAAAAACAGTAAATGAAGTACCAGTTGAAATTGCTATTCAATATACAACAGCATATAATGAAAATATTTATTCATTTGTAAATAATATTAATACTGTAGAAGGTGGAACACACTTAGAAGGATTTAAGAGAGGTCTTACAAAAGTATTTAATGATTATGCAAGAAGCCATAATATAATTAAAGAAAAAGATTCTAATCTTCAAGGTGAAGATATAAGAGAAGGTTTAACAGCAGTTATATCTGTAAAGGTAAAAGAACCTCAATTTGAAGGACAGACTAAAACAAAATTAGGAAATAGTAATGTTGCAGGAATTGTACAATCAATGGTAACAGATGTACTTTCAACATATTTAGAAGAAAATCCTAATGTTGCAAAAGCAATTCTAGAAAAATGCGTTAGCGCTTCTAGAGCAAGAGAAGCAGCAAGAAAAGCAAGAGAATTAGTTAGAAGAAAAAATGCACTAGAAGTAACAACACTTCCAGGAAAACTTGCAGACTGCTCAAGTAAAGTAGCAGAAGAATGTGAAGTATACATTGTCGAGGGAGATTCAGCAGGTGGAAGTGCAAAACAAGGTAGAAATAGAAAATACCAAGCAATACTACCACTTTGGGGAAAAATGCTTAATGTTGAGAAATCTAGAGCAGATAAAATATATAATAATGAAAAATTAAAACCAGTTATTCAGGCAGTTGGAGCTGGAATAGGAGCAGATTTTGATATATCTAAAATAAGATATGGAAAAGTAATAATAATGGCTGATGCCGATGTTGATGGTGCACATATTAGAACATTATTATTAACTTTCTTCTTTAGATATATGAGACCACTTCTTGAGCAAGGACATGTATTTTTAGCTCAACCACCTCTATACAAGGTATCTAAAAAGGGTATTAAAGATGTATATTGTTATACAGATGAAGAATTAGATAATGAATTAGAAAAAATAGGTAGAGATAATGTATCAATTCAAAGATACAAAGGTCTTGGTGAAATGAACCCAGAACAATTATGGGATACAACAATGAACCCAGAAAATAGAATATTAATAAAAGTAACAATGGAAGATGCTATGAAAGCAGATCAGATATTCACAATACTTATGGGTGATCAAATAGAACCAAGAAGAGAGTTTATTCAAGCAAATGCAAAATTTGTTAAAAACCTTGATGTATAATTAAATTAAACGGCTAAGTAATATACTTAGTCGTTTTTTGTCGAAAAATGTCAAAAAGTTTTTGTTGACATATTATGGAAAATATTGTATCATAGATTTATAAGAAAGGAGTATAATGAAAACTGAACAAATAAAATCTGTTCAAAAATGGCTTCCATATGATAATATTTTAGAGAATGGAATAATCAAACTGAAAAATTCCTCATATGTTAAAATATTAAAAGTAGAACCAATTAATTATAATCTCAAATCAGAATTAGAAAAAGAAGCAATTTTAAATTCATATAAAAGTTTTATTAAAAGCTGTAATTTTAATCTACAAATTTTAATTCAGACTAAAAAAGAAGATTTATCAGAACATATTAATTTATTAAATCAAAATAATTTATATCCGCAAATTAAAGAAAAATATATTGAATATATTAATTCTTTAAATCAAAAACAAAAATCTTCCAATAAAAATTTTTTCATAATAATAAAGCAAAATGTTGAAGATATTACTAATTTAGAAAGTGTAGCAATACAAAATTTGCAAGAAAATTATTTTAAAATCAAAGAGCTTTTATCTAGATGTGGTAATTTTGTTTCGGAATATACTAAAGAAAATCAAATAAGAGAAATA
>CALXWV010000039.1 GCA_944392515.1 uncultured Clostridia bacterium | reverse complement strand
AAAATTTAGCCCTAAAAACTAAATTTTTTAGGGCTAATGTTTAAAAATTTTTGGGACATTTTCAAAAATCATTGACATATTTTTATTTTTTTAATAATAATGAAATAATTATATAGGATATCAAGTAAAATTTATAGAAAAAATAATTAGATAAATAAAAATAGAATAAAAAAATAAGTAGATTAAAATAATTATATAAGTATAATTATAAAAAAGCTTTAAAATTGATTTTAAAAAGAAGTAATAAAACAAATAGATAACTAATAATATAAAATAATAAAAATAATAAAAAAGAATAAAATTAGTAATATAACAATATAATTAAGAAATTAATAAAAGCTTAAAAGCAAGTAGTATCAAGGTCTGCAGAAATTACTCTTTAGATTTTACCCTCTATATCATATTGCGTAAAACTTTGATAATACAAACCGAAATCTTTATAAATGTGAAAATAAACAATCTACATAATATCAAAAACGTGAAACATTATACAATACATGATATCAAAAACGTGAAATTTAATTGACTTGTGTAATAATATATTATATAATAACAATAGAGGTGAACTTATGTATAGAAAAATTTATCAAGAGTTATTAAATTGGAAAAATTCTAATATTGAAAAACCATTAATGATAATAGGAGCAAGACAGATTGGCAAAACATATATTATAGACGAATTTTGCAAAAAAGAATTTAAAGAATATATTTACATAAATCTATTAGAGCAAACTGAAATTATAAAAATATTTAAGGAAGAAATTAATATAGCTGAAAAATTTAATAGAATGAAAATTTATTTGGATAAAGACATTGATTTGGAAAACACCATAATATTTTTCGATGAGGTTCAAGAAAGTGAAGAAATAATAAGTGCATTAAAATACTTTAATGAAAGTGAAGAACCTTTTAAAATAATTTGTGCTGGCAGTTTGCTAGGCGTAAAATTAAAAAGAATGCATTCATCATTTCCAGTAGGAAAAGTTAAAATGTTAAATATGTATCCTATGGATTTTGAAGAATTTTTAATTGCAAATGGTAGTAAATCACTCGTTGATGAAATAAAAAAATGTTATATAGAAAGTACACCAATGGATTCGGTATTGCATGAAAAAGCACTAAATTTATACAGACTATATATATGTGTTGGAGGAATGCCAGAAGCAGTAAAAAATTTAATTGCTAATGAAAAAGATATATTGAAATTTGATAAAACTATTATTGAAGATATTTATCAATCTTATTTAAATGATATGAATAAATATGTTTCAAATAAATTTGAAGCCAGCAAAATAGAAACAATATACAAATCTATTCCTTCGCAATTAGGAAATATGAGTAATAAATTTCAATATGGGAAAATATCCTCAAATGCACGAAAAAGAGATTATGAAACAGCATTGAATTGGCTACTTTCAAGTACAATGATTCATAAATGTTCTATATTAAAAAAGCCAGAAATTCCACCATTAGGTTTTATTATTGATGACCATTTTAAATTGTATTTAAGTGACATTGGAATTTTAGTAAATATGCTACAAGTAAAATATAATGATATTATATTAGATAATCTTTTACAATATAAAGGAATAATTGCGGAAAATTATGTTGCTACACAATTGGTAGCAAAAAATATCCCATTAATGTATTGGGAATCTGGAAATCAAGCTGAAATTGATTTCATCTTATATAATAATGATGGAATTATACCAATTGAAGTAAAGGCAAATGATAATGTTGGAAGTCAGAGTTTAAATGTTTATATAAAAAGATATCAGCCTAAATATGCAATAAGAATTTCTACAAAAAATTTTGGATTTTCTAATAATATAAAATCTATTCCTTTATATGCTACATTTTGTATAGATTAATGGAAAGTGATTATTAAATCTAAGCGACAACTTACAATTTATAAAGGAGAATATTAAATAAATAATATTCTCTATTTTTTATCAAAGCAAAAGCAATAAGAAGGGAAGAGGTGACTACCTAATTTTCTAAAAATAATGATATAATATTAATAAAAAATAGACAGGACTGTAAAACAATTTTTAGAAAAATATTCTAATAAATTAAATTTAAGAATTTTATGAAATGTTTAAATTATTAGATTTTTATACAAATATTAAAAATTTCAAAATCGAACATTTGAACATTTAAAATATATTAGAAATTATTTTATTTAAAATAAATTTATATTAATAATATGTAATTTATTAAATTATTTATAAGTAAATCTAATAAAATTAAATATTATAAAATAAATTTAATAATAAAAAATCTTTCATAAAAAGTTATTTAATATAATTATAATATATTAAGCCTTAAAATCGTTTTTAAGACGTTTTAATTATAAACTTAACAAGTTATATGTCCAATTTATATAAAATATTACAAGTGATATATATATAATATATAGAAATACTCAAAAAACAGCTAAATATCAATACTTTGAGAAAATGCTAAAAAGTGCCAAAAATACGACGTACGAGAATCGATTTTAAGGCGTTTTTATTTTTTAGACATATAGTTTCATTACCGCAAAATAAGGCTAAAATGAGAAATATGACAAAAATCAATTTTAAGACATTATTTTATTAAAGTAATGAAATTATATATTGGGTAAAACAAATATTATATAGATATAAGTAATTAAAATATAGTATAAAGATATTTAGAAAAGAATTATTAATAAATTACCCTGCTTGACACACAGGGTAATTTCATAAAATATTACATAATTGTAATATTTACAGATATATGTTAAAATCTCAATGGTGATAATAATGAATATAAAGGAGATATTAAATATGTATTTTGGAATAATAGAAGATGAAAGAGATAAATATACAACAAAGCATAATTTAATAGATATATTGAAATTAGTTATGCTATCAGCATTATGTGGAATGGATGAATTAGATAAAATAATTGATTATGGAAAAAGTAAAAAAGAATTTTTAGAAAAAGAATTTGAGATAAAATCTATTCCGTCAAAATCAACATTAACAAGGGTATTTGCAATGATAGATCCAAAGTGGTTAGGATTAAGCATTGTAGGAATAGTACAAAGTTTAATAAAAGAAAAACATAGTCAAATAATGATAGATGGAAAAGCAATAAAATCAACAGATGCAATAAAAACAATAGAAAAAATGATGAATATTGTTACAGCATATACAAATACAGGAATATCCTTATTGCAAAAAACAGTAGACAGCAAAACAAATGAAATTCCAGCAGTAAAGGAATTAATTGATATGCTAGATGTTAAAGGAGTTGTAATAACAGCAGATGCAATGCATTGTCAAAAAGAAACGGCAGAAAAAATAATAAATAATGGAGGGGACTATGTTTTGCAATTAAAAGCGAATCAAAAGAGTTTTTATGAAGATGTATATGCAATGTTTGATGATAAATATATGGATGAAAATGATAAAAATTGTGAATATGAGATATATAAAACAGAAGAAAAAAGTCATGGAAGAATAGAAAAAAGAACATGTTATGTACTAAATGGAATAGAATATTTTACGGATTACTTAGCAAATTGGAAAGGATTGAAAAAGATATTTGCAGTTATTAGAGAAGTAGAAAAAGATAATAAAGTAACGAAAGAAATCAGCTGTTATTTAAGTAGTAAAAATACTACAGCAGAAAATTTATTATCATACACAAGAAAACACTGGGAAATTGAAAGTATGCATCATATATTAGATGTTACTTATAATGAAGATAGATGTAAATTATTAAGCAAAAAAGCACAAGAAAACTTAAATATATTCAGAAAAATGGGAATAAGTATTCATAAGAATTATTTAAAAAACAAAAAGCAAACAGTGAAATCTAATATGTTCAACTGTTTACTTAATGATAATCTTTTGATGGAACTTATTGGAAATATTACAATTATGTAATATTTTATGAAATTACCCTGCCCTGATTTTTTTAGGATTTGACAAAAAAATTTTTTATGGTATAAGTTTGTTAATAAACAAAAGAAAGGAAAATGTATTATGAAAATTCTAAATTCAAAAACGAAAATATTGATTCTAAAAGTTATTTTATTTATTTTATTATTGTTTATTTTTATATTTTTATTTCATACAATTAGAAACTATGTAATCATCTCTAGTCTACAAAGCAAAATTATAACATATGTTAATAATTCAAATTATACTACTAAGAGAGTTTCGACATATGACAATATCTCAACTCTTACTACAACTTATACTAAAAAAAATAATAAAATTCTTTTTAGTATAGAAAAAGAAGAAAATGGCGAAAAGTCAAAGATTTCTACATATTATGATGGAAAAAGCAAAAATACATATATAGAATCTGAGAATCAAAATGTTGCAGTTATTAATAGTGAAATAAATGTACCAGATGACGGAATTTATGAATATTTAGATACTTCTAATATTTGGAGTAAATTATGGTTAAGCATATCTTCTTTTATAAAAAGCAGTAAATATAACGATATTCCTTGTTATGTATTTTGTTCAAATGGAGATAATGGGGAAAAGTTGAAGTTTATTTAGGCAAGTCAACAGGTTTGTTTTTAAAAGCAGAATTAGACTCAAAAACAATTGAACAAGTAGAATATTCTTTTGATAATGTTAATGATACAGTATTTGTTGAACCAGACATTGAAAAATATGTAGTTAAGAATAATTAAGGTAAACAATGATATGAATATAATATCAAAAGTGAAAAATATCTTTCGTTTATACTGAAAGATATTTTTATTTTATATAAAATAAAAAATATAAAAATTAAAAGTCTTTTAGTTTCCAAACAATGATTTCTAAAAATTGTGAGGGGCTGATATTATTTAAATCATAATTACCAAAAATAGAGCGTATATAAGAAGGGTTAGCTTTTAAATTAATAGAGCTAATGACCTTATATACGCTTTTTCTTGCCGTTTCTATAGAAATGTTATATTCTTTGCTAACAGTATAAAATATATTATTTATATGTCCACTTAACAAAAAAGGATTTAAATAAGCTACTTTAATATTTGAAATAAAGTACATTGTTGTAGGAGAATATGGATTTAAATAAAATCCATTAATTAAGTTTTTGTATGAATTATTTTTATTAGAAACATCTAATACAGTAGAAAATTCTTTTAAAGTACAGTTAATAACATCTACAGAAATGTTTTGAGAAAATATTCTATCTGGAATTTTAGAAGCAAAAAGTTTTCTTCTTAATGCAGAACTACTAGAAATAACTATGATATTGCAGTTACTTTTGCTTATGACGAAAATATGATTAATAATTGAAAAAACTTCTGAATCATTGAACGAAACATCTATTAATAAAATGTCGGGGTTATTTTCTATAAATAAGTTAAAAATATCTTCACTTTTCAATACAAAAATATTTTTATATTCAAATAAATTGTTTGTTCCAAAAGTAAAAAGGTTATTGATTTTAGGTTCATGCATAAGATTATCATAAACAACTAGTACTTGTTTCAATTTATTTTACTCCTTTTGACAAATTTTAACATTATTATAGCACGAAGTGGCTTAGATTTCAATGCTATTTAAAAAAATTTATAATTATTAAAATTAAAGCAGATTCCAAATAGTTCCATTTTATTCCACTTTTTTCATCCTTTTTACCATATATATACCATATGTATGCCAAAATTCTCATAATCTTAATTTTTGAAATATAATCAAAGTGAATTAAATCAATGGATTAAAATTAAGCAAACTATAGAAAATATTTGAAATATACATCAGACCTACATAAATTATAAAGGTATATATATTGAGATTTTTTTATAGTTTGAATTTAGTGCAGAATATAAAATTAAAATTACATAAAGATTATATAGGTGGTTTTGACTCTTCAACGAGTCAACCATCTATTTTTTATTACTCTAGAGGACCTCCTTTCAATTTGAGCAAATTGAGTTTCAAATTGAAAGGAGAATTTTTATGATAGATAAAAATGATTTATACAGATTTTATGATGAATATTTTCTTGTAACAGCAAAAGGCACACCTTTTGTAGATATACATAGAATTACAAAGGAGCAATATGACGACATACGCAAAAAAGTAAGAAACAAATATGGTGCTCAAATTGAATATTTTGCAACATATACAATTACTTTTTATGATTATCAAAATAAATTAAATAGTATAAAAGTAGATAAAAAATTCTTTAATTCTTTAAAAAACCTTCAAGTAAAAGAATTAAATAGAGAATTTTATATAACTATGAACTATCCAAATCAAGAAGATGATAAAATGATAAATCAAGCTATTTCAAATGAAAATACTGAAAATAAAATTGTGGATAACTCTTGTTTTATGGAATTGAAAAAAATACTTTTAAAAGAAATAAAACATAAAGATTTAGTACGATTTTATAAATATTTTATTGAAGGGCAAACTCTAAAAGAAATAGCAGAAAGTGAAGGAGTAAGCGAACAAGCTGTTTTTTATAATTTAAAAAATGTTAGAAAAAAATTAGCTAAAAATGAAAAAATAAAAAAATTTTTAAAAAAGACTTAAAAAAAAGAAGGCAGATTAAGTATATAAGTAGAAGGACAAAAACTTCGGTTATGGTTTGTACATTGAAAATTAAATATTAATTTATTAGATACATTAAATATTGCTTCATATAGGTTGGCAACTATATGAATTACTTTTAAGATAGTTACTTAAGAGGATGACAATATGAGTAACTTTTGTATAGTCCTAGTTCGAGCGTAAAGTTATAAAGTTTTACCATAGAAATTTTATAATGGTGCGTCACAAGCATGGAGTACAAGCCAGAGTTCTGGTTGGTTGAGATACCAATGTTGTTATTAACTATAACAAATCTAAGATTAAAAGGAAATTAAATATACATCTTATTAGAGATACACTAATCTTGTATCTCTAATAAACTTATTGGAGGCAAAAATGTTAGATATTATTTCAATGATTACAGTATTTTTTATACTCATAGGATTACCTCTAATTTTAATAGTAATAGGAGGAAATAAAAACAAGACACAAATGGAAATAGATCAAGACACAATAGATGAAGAAAAATTTATTAAAGACTATCTAGAGAACAAAAAAAAATAACTTTGTCAAATGTACAAAACAAAAATTTGCACTTTTGTCTATAGTAAAGATAAATGTTAAACTTCAAATTAGCAAAATAATATTTTGCTAATTTGAAATTTATAGTTAGGAGGTTTACTAAAATGTCTTTTTTAAAATATCAGAAAAATTCTCCAGATTTTTTTAATAATTATTTAAAATATAAAAGATTTATAGAATTTTATTCTAATACTACTATAGACGAGGTTTACTTTGATTTAAGAACATTTTTTAGATACCTTAAGCTAAAATTATATAATACTAAATTACTAGAAAATTTTGATATAAATGATTTTAAGAAAGTGAATATAAAAGACATTACCATTAAAGATATTAATAATATAAATAGAAATATGATAATTGAATTTACTTATTTTTTAAGTGAGAAATTAAACAACGATACTGTAACCAGCAATCGTAAGTTAGCATCAATAAAGAAGTTATTCGAATATTTATTTTCAAATAACTTAATAGATAATAACCCCTGTATAAATTTAGAAACAGGAAGAATTGAAAAAAGACTTCCAAAGTACCTTACTTTAAAAGAAAGTAAAAAACTTTTATCTATAGCAATTAAATCTAAAATGAAATATAAGATTAGAAATTATTGTATTACATGCTTATTTCTTAATTGTGGATTGAGATTATCTGAATTAACTAAAATAAATTTATCAGATATTAAATTTGATGAGCATACTCTTAAAATTCATGGAAAAGGAAATAAAGACAGAATTTTATATTTAGATGAAGCTTGTTCAGAAGCAATTTCAGAGTACATTAAAGAAAGACCTAAATTAGATAAATCGTATATTGATTACAATGCATTATTTTTGAGTTCAAGGAATAAAAGAATTTCGACAAGGAATGTTCAAACTATTATTAAAGATGAATTAAAAATGGCATTTAATGATACCAAAAATGATATACATACACATTCTTTAAGACATACTACTGCAAGTTTAATGTACAATATAAATAATACAGATATATTAATATTAAAAAGAATGCTTGGACATTCAAGTTTTTCTTCAACTGAAATATATACACATGTTTCTTCACAAAAGATGAAGGAAATAATGAATAATTGTACAATTTCAAGTATTTTGGAGAAGAAAAAGGAGGAACTTCTAAATGAAAGAAAATAATAATTTACCAGAGTATTTAAAAGACTATTCAGGTTATTTGATAGGAATTAAAAATTTGTCAGAGGTATATGTAAAAAACATTATATCAACAGTCAAACAATTTCTTGATTTTGTTAATATACATATACTAAAAAATAAATATGCAGATTCAAAAGATATTACAATAAATGATATAAGAACGATTACAAATAGCAATATTTATAGTTACCTTTTTTATCTTGCTGAAAATCACTATAAAGCTAGTTCTAGAATTACAAAGACTGAATTTTTAAGAAATTTCTTTGATTATTTATTTAGAATAAAACATAATATATTTCAAGAACCATTAAAAAAAATAAAAAGGGAAAAGAAACAAGTATCTAATCTTCCTAATTATTTATCTCTTGAAGAATCTAAAAAACTGTTATCTGTATATGCAACATCATCCAAATTAAAAGATATAAGAAATAATGCAATAATATATTTATTTTTAAATTGTGGACTAAGGCATAATGAATTGAGATCTTTAAATATAAGTGATTTAAACTTAAATAATAATACCTTTTTAATTAATGGAAAAGGAAACAAGGAAAGAACAGGTTACTTAAATGATTCAACCAAAAGTGCTTTAATGGAATATTTAAAAGTAAGAGATAAGTTTTTTATTGGTGGTAATTCTGTAGCTTTATTTCTAAATGAAAATGGTTGTAGAATGTCAAGATGTTCAATTAATAGATTAGTTGATAAAGCATATATAAAGGCAGGATTAGATCCTTCTAATTATGGAGTACATACTTTAAGACATACTTGTGCTACAATTCTATATAAGTCTGGTATTGATATAAAAGTTATTCAAGAATTATTAGGACATTCACAAGTTAAAACAACTGAAATTTATACTCATTTATATGATAAGGATGTAGAAAAAGAGATGCTAAATCATCCTCTAGCTAAATTTAAAATCAAGAATGCATTATGCTATATATCATGAGGGAGGACACTTTAATGATAGAAAAAAAAGAGTTAAATTGTAAAAATAATTCTATACAATCTGTAGAATTAAATTTACTAAATGGACAAGTAGATATCTTACTTAGAGCATTAGAACTATATGGATATAATTTAGAATTCATGCTGGATAGCACTGATTCAAGTAATGAAAATAAAGAAGAAAAACTAGCATTACTTAAATTTACTTATGAACAAATTTTAGCAACACAAGCTGAACAAGTAAACGGAAAGAAAAACAATCTAGACAATTTATCTAATCTAGGAAAAATGTTTAGCAAAAATTTAAATTCATTAGATTCCAATAAAAAGTTAAATGTTATATAACTTATTCATAAAACTAAAACCTTATCAATTAATAAATATTATAATTCTATTTCTAGTAAAAAAGGCAAAAGGGAAGAGGGGAGCTAATTTTTTTAAAACTAAAAAATAAAATTAAAATAAAAATTAATTTTAAATAACATATAAGAGAACTTAAAAAACAATTTTTATAAGTACGATTTTATTTTTAGAATAGCAAAAAAATTTATATTATTAAATAGAAAATAAAATTAGAAATTTTAATGTAAATAATAAAATAATTATAAATTAATAAAAAATTTAAATTTTATAAATTCGAACATTCAAATTTCAAAAACGAACATTTGACCATTTTAAAAATTTTATTAGTTAAATACATATTATAAATATAATTTTGAAATTTTAAGCTAACTAATAACTTTATTATATATAATTTGGTTATAATAATATTATAAACATTAATAAATTTTTGAAATTAAATCTATTAAATGAAAATATTATTTATTCATATAAAATATATTTGTATTAAGCTCAAAATCGTTTTTAAGGCATTTTTATATTTTAGTAATAGTTATATGTCTAAATAAATAAACAAGTTATATCTTTAATATGTAAAATATATAAAATTACTTAAGACAAGCCATTTTACAGGAGTTTTATATAAAGCTAAAAAATGACTAAAAATACGACGCACGAGAATCGATTTTAAGGCGTTTTTATTTTTAAGA
>CALXWV010000038.1 GCA_944392515.1 uncultured Clostridia bacterium | reverse complement strand
TACTAATGAGTGAAGATGGAACATTAACAATACCAGAAAGAGTAACAAAAATAGGAGAAGGAGCATTTTCAAATCTATCAGGTTTAAAAACAATAATAATTCCAGGAACATGTAAAGAGATAGCACAAAATGCATTTGCATATAACTCAACACTAGAAACCGTAATAATGGAAGATGGAGTAGAAAAAATAGGAGCAAGAGCATTTACTGGTTGTACAAATCTAATATCAGTAAAAATGGCAGATAGTATCATTCAGATTGAAAATGAAGCATTTATTAACTGTATAAATTTAACTGAAATACAACTATCTAAAAATTTAAAAGAACTATCAAATTATATTTTTCAAAATTGTTCAAAACTGCAAAATATAGATATACCTGAAAACTGCAAAAAAATAGGAAATCATGTATTTAACCAATGTACAGTATTGAATAATATATATTTATCTAAAAATATTCAAACTATAGATGAATATGCATTTTCAAATTGTCCAAACCTTACAAATTTTACAGTAGATTCTTTAAATAACAATTATAAAATAGAAAATGGAATATTGATGACAAAAAATGGAGAAAAAATAGTAAATATAAATGCAAATGGTATAGTATCAGGAGCACTAAATATACCAGAAGGAATAAATGAAATTCTGGGTGGAGCTCTTAGTTTATGTACAAAAATAGAAAGTATTAATATACCAAGCACAATGACCAATATTAAAGGAAATTTATTTTCTGGAATGAGCTTATTAAAGAATATAAATATTAATGAAAATAATCCTAACTATTTTAGTGAAAATAACTGTATATATACAACAGGATATAACGATTTAGTATATTGCCCTATAAGTCAAGAAACAATAACAATAGATAATGTAAAAAATATTAAACGAAATGCTATCATTGATAATGGAAAGAGAAAAATTAGAAATATAATAATAGGTGGAAAAGTTGAAAGTATAGAATCAAACGCTATAATAGGCTGCAGTAATTTTAGTATAAGTATAGGAGACAGTGTATTAAATATAAATCCTTTATTTAATTATTCAGATAGTAATTTATTAAATATAACTATAGATGAAAATAATCCAAACTATAAAGCTGATGATAAATATATCTACAGTAAAGACGGAAAAACAATAATAAGATATTATGGATATGATAAAGAAATACAAATAGCAGAAGGCATAGAGAATATAGGAAGTATGGCTTTTTATTTTAAAGGAATAAAAAAGGTATCGTTGCCATTATCGTTAAAAACTATAGGAGCAAATACATTTGGATTTAATAATTCATTGAAAGAGATAGAAATACCAGAAAATGTAGAAATAATAGAAGGTGGTGCATTTAATAGTTGTTCAATCTTAGATAAAATAAAAATAAATAAACCAGAAGGAAGCATCACTGGAGCACCATGGGCAGCACCAAAAGGAGCAAAAGTAGTTGAATGGATAGGATAATAAAATAAAATATAATTATTTCCCTTAAATATATTTTTGATATATATTTAAGGGAGTATTTTTATATCTATAACACTTAAATCACTTTCAAAATTTCACATAATTTTCATTGATTTTTTTACTCTTTTCCTGTAAAATATAATTGTAGAAATATAAGTAAATTTTATTTGATTAAAATTTACTTTTTTAAAAGTCTAAATTAATTTATAAAGGAAAAAACAAATGTCAAATAAATTTGAAAAAACTAATAAAAATAATGTAGTTTCAATTAATAGCCAAAGGCAAATAAAGATAAATATAAAAAGAATGCTAACAGTATTTGGTGCAATTTTAATAGTATTTGTTCTTTTACTTGGTAGAGTTGGATGGCTACAATTTGTTGATGGTGAAGAATTAAAAAGAAGAGAATATAGTCAATCAACTTCAAGTACTTTAATTAGCGCCAAAAGAGGAACTATATATGATTCAACAGGTAAAGCATTAGCTATAAGTGTTGATGTAGATACAATATCAGTAAATCCAAGTTATATTAAAGCAAAAGGTAAAGATGGTAAATCTGATGAAGAGGCAACTGAAGAGTTAAAACAAAAAATGGCAGAAAAAATGGCAGAGATATTTGAACTTAATAAAGATGATGTATACAAAAAGCTAACAAGTTCAAATAGTGTTGAAACTATTGTATCAAAGGTTGAAACAGATAAAGTAACAAAGCTAGAAGAATGGCTTAAAGAAAATGATGCTACAGCTGGGGTAAATATAGATGCAGATGTAAAAAGATATTATCCATATAATAACTTAGCTTCAAATGTTATAGGATTTTGTGGAAGCAATAACCAAGGGTTAGATGGAATAGAATTAAGTTACGATGATGTTTTAAAAGGAACATCAGGAAGGTTAACAACAGCTATAGATGTAACTAGAGATGCAATACCAGACCAAAACGAAGAATACATAGCACCTGAAAATGGAAGTAATATTTATTTAACAATAGATTCAAATGTTCAAACAATAGCTGAAAAATATTTAAAGCAAGCAGTTGAAGAAAATAACTGTGAAAGAGGCGGAAATGTCATTATTATGGACCCATCAGATGGAAGCATTTTAGCAATGGCAACATACCCAGATTACAACTTAAATGATCCATATACACCAAATGAATGGTATAGTGAAGGATGGGATAGCTTATCTCAACAAGAACAAACAAATAAGTTATATTCAATGTGGAGAAATAGAGCAGTACTAGATACTTATGAGCCAGGTTCAACATTTAAAGTAATAACTGCTTCAATTGGATTAGAAGAAAATGTTGTAGAAACAGATACGCCAAATGACTTTTACTGTTCTGGTCATGAAACTGTGGCAGATAGAAGGATTAATTGTAGTAACTTATCTGGACATGGAAGTCAAACCTTAAGAAATGCACTAGAAAATTCGTGTAACCCTGCATTAATACAATTAGGACAAAGAATAGGGGTAGATAAATTTTATGATTATTTAAAAGCCTTTGGTTTATTTGATAAAACAGGAGTAGATTTACCTAGTGAAGGTACAAGCTCTTTTTGGGCAAAAGAAAATGTAGGTCCAGTTGAACTTGCGACAATGTCTTTTGGTCAAAGATTTACAATAACACCACTTCAATTAATAACTGCTATTTCAAGTGTTGCAAATGATGGAGTATTAGTTACACCACATGTTGTAAAACAAATTGAAAACTCAGAAACAGGTACAATTACAAATGTTGAAACAAAAGAAGTTAGACAAGTTATATCTGAAGATACAGCAGATAAAATGAAAAGTATGATGCAATCTGTTGTTGAAGAAGGTGGCGGAAGCTATGCGCAAGTAAAAGGTTATTCAATAGGTGGAAAAACAGGAACATCTGAGCCAAATCCAGATAGACCAGAAGATGGATATGTAGCATCATTTGTAGCCATTGCACCAGTTGAAAATGTAGAAGTTGTAGTATTACTTACATTATATGATCCACAGGTATCTAACTACTATGGAGGAAGTATAGCAGCACCAGCAGTATCTCAAATACTAACAGAAGTATTACCATATTTAGATATACCATCAAATGATTCAGTAGACTCTTCAACAACTGAAACAATTAGTACACCAGATGTAGTTAATAAAACTGTAGCAGAAGCACAAAAAATATTGCAAGAAGCAGGTTTAGAATATAATACTAATGCATCAGCAGATGACATAGTAAAAGAGCAAGTTCCTCCAAAAGGAACAGCACTTACAGAAGGTGGAATAGTTAAACTTTATGCCCAAGGAAATGATGAAAGAGTATCTCAAAGTGTACCAGACTTAAAAGGAGTTACATTCGAGCAAGCTAAAATAATGCTAAAAGCTAAAAACTTAAATATTGCAAGTACAGGAAGCGGAATCGTAATAGCACAAGATCCTCAAGCAGGAACTAGTGTAGATGAAGGAACAGTAATAAATGTAACACTACAGCAAGAAACAACAACAACTCAGTACTAATTTTACATTGGGGACGGTCCTTTTTGTAAAATATTTTACGATAGGGACGGTCCTTATCGTAAAAAAATAAGCAAGAATGGAAGTATAACAGATAAAGAAAATTTACGAAAAGAGCTGTCCTTAATGTAAAAGGAAGCATATACAAAAAAACATAGTAAACATAATATTTTACAAAAAGGACCGTCCCCAACGTAAAATAAGAAAGGATTTTTAGTGAATATTTTAGAAGAAACAAGATATATAATGAACAAATACAATGTGCATCCAAGTAAAAGGTTAGGACAAAATTTCTTATTTGATGAAGAAAGTCTTAATACAATAGCATCTGAAGTTACAAAAGAAGATACAGTTATTGAAATAGGACCAGGTCTTGGAACTTTAACAGCAATTTTAGCAGAAAAAGCAAATAAAGTTATAGCAGTAGAATTAGATAACAAAATGATAGAAATTCTACAAGAACGCTTTAAATTGTATAATAATGTTCAAATTATTCATGATGATATATTAAACATAGATATAGATAAAATAGCTCCAAAAGCTAAAGTCGTTGCAAATTTACCATATTATATAACTACTTCAATAATTACTAAATTATTAAATACAAATATTAAAGATATAACAATACTTATTCAAAAAGAAGTTGCAGAAAGAATATGTGCTAAGCCTGGAAGCAAAAAAGCAGGAGCAATTACATATTTTGTAAAATATTATGCGGATAGTAAGATAATAGCCAATGTTCCAAAAGAATATTTTATTCCATCACCAGAAGTTGAATCAGCAATAGTAAAATTAACCAAAAGAGATAAAAAAGCTGTAGAAGTAAATAATGAAAAATTATTTTTTGATATTATAAAAACAAATTTTACACAAAGAAGAAAAACAATTTTAAATTCTTTATCTAGTATAATAGATAAAGAAACATTGAAAAATATATTAAAAGAGTGTAAAATAGAAGAAACAGCTCGAGGAGAAAATTTAAGTCTAGAACAATTTGCATTAATTGTCAATAAATTTGAAGAAATTAATAAAAATAAATAAAAATAGAAAAATAAGATACATAAGACTATAAAAATAAGTATTACTAAAAAAATCATACAAAAGTAATTAGTATAGAATTAAAAACAAAAATAGAAGGGAGGAATTATGAATCAAATACTAGTATCTGAAAAAGTATATGTAACACCAGAATTAAAAAGAAAAAGAAAAACATATAAAGTAATATTTATACTTTGCTTAGTATTAATCGTAATTTTGACCGGATATTATGTACTAGCTGAGTATGATAAAAGTCAAAAAGAGCAGATTTCTAGAGAAATACTTAATCAAATGAATGATTCAACGACTGTAGAAGATAATTTCATTGTTGTAGCATTAGATGAAGAACCAACAGAAGAAGAAGTACCAATAGTAGAAATGCAAACAACCACTTCGACAAATACAATAGACTCTGAAGTAACTGCAAATGGAGTAAGTTACCAAACTGAGGCCATATTAGATTATCCTAAATTAGGTATTAATTATCCAGTACTTTCAGAAGAATCAGAAGAATTGCTTAAAGTTTCTCTTTGCAAATATTGGGGACCAAATCCCAATAAGGTTGGAAATTATTGCATTGTAGGGCATAATTATTTAAGTGGAAAAATGTTTGGAAAACTTAGCAGTGCTGCAGTGGGTGATGAAATTACTTTAACAGATTTAAATAATAATAAAGTTACCTATGTTGTATATAATAGATATATAGTAGAGCCTACAGATGTAAGTTGCACGAGCCAGCTTACAAATGGACAAAGAGAAATAACCCTTATTACTTGTACAAATTATGGAAAACAAAGATTAGTAGTAAAGGCAAGAGAAAAACAAGCATAAAATAGACATAATTAGATAATATTAGATTAAAATAAACAATTTTTTATCATTTGCGATAAAAACTGTTTATTTTTTTGAATTGTAATGTAAATGTAATATTTTTCATGAAAACCACTAAAATAGCGATTAAGCCTAAAATTAAGCTAATTGCAAGGCAAAATGACAAAAAACTTTAAATATGCAATAAACCAAGAAAAAAACAAAATGAAAACATAAAAAATGAACATATATGAGTAAAGAAAACGTTTGACTTTTAAAATACTTAATAGTAAGATAAAACTGCAATTTAAAATTATAAAAATGTAGAAACGGAGGCAGTAAAAATGAAAGTAATTAAAAGAGATGGTAGAACAGTAGATTTTGATAGGTCAAAAATACAAATATCATTAGAAAGGGCAGGAGAAGAAGTAAACTTTAACGAAAGAACAAATAAAGAAGATGTAAAAGGAATAATTAGATATATAGAAGGATTAGATAAAAATAGAATGCTAGCTGAAGATATACAAGACATAGTTTGCCAAAAATTAATGGAAATAAATAAAAATGAACTAGCTCAGAGATATATTTTATATAAATCTTGATTTCAACACTTGACAAGGTACTCCTATTTAATGTATAATTAATAGGTATTGAGGGAGATATCCCAATAATCCCATACAATAGTGAATAGCTGGAAGGAGGGGATATTATGTCAGAGGTTAAAGTTAATAATGGAAATATAGAAGATGCCTTAAAAAGATTTAAAAGGCAATGTGCCAGAAATGGTGTTTTACAAGAGGTTCGTAAAAGAGAATGCTATGAAAAACCTAGTGTAAAAAGAAAGAAAAAATCAGAAGCAGCTAGAAAAAGAAAGTTTTAATTAAAAAGGGGGCGTTATATACGCCCTTTTTTCCATATATAATAATTTTAATATATTAATGCAAAAGTAATTAACAATTTGTGCACTAAATGGAGAAAGTTTATGAAAAATTTACTAAAAAAAGTAGCAAAGTTTATAACAAAACATGATAATATATTTGTACTAATTTTTATAACTATTGCTATGCTTGCAAAAGTTTATAACTCATATTTAAATTCTGGTGACGAATCATATAATTTCATAAATTGCTACAAATTAGCAAATGGTTTAACAATATATAAAGACAATAATGTTATAATTACACCATTATTTTTTTATATTGCATCTATATTTTTAAAGATTTTTGGAGAGAATATATTAGTATACAGAACCTATAATTTAATAATTTCAGTATTTACTTTTTTCTTATGTTATATAATATTAAAAGAGTTAAAAATTAATAAAAGATTTTCTTTATTATATACGTTACTTATAACTGCACTTACTTCAAGTATTGTTGGAGGAGGAGCAAACTATAATGTATTAGCATATGGTTTTTACTTATTAGGTTTTTACTTAATATTAAAACTTCCAAAAGGAAATGTTAAAAGTATAATACAAGGAATAATAATTTTTATAGTATTTCTTACTTATCAAAAACTTGGAGCAGCTTATTTTATAGCTATTATTGCATATGAAATTATAAATAAAGATATTAAATCATTATTTAAAGAATTACTTACAGCTTTTATATTATTAATAGCTTTTCTAATGTGTTTGTACATAAACAAAAATTTATATGATTTTATAAATTATGTTATATTAGGAATGAACGAGTTTGGAAGCAAAAATTGGGCTATAGAAGGAAATATTTTTTCTATATTGTTATTTTTATTAATACCAGTATTAACACTAGTATCTGCCATAATTACATCTAAGGCAATAAAAAGTAAACTAGACTTAAAAAATCAGCAAGATATTATTAAACAGATGTATATAATTTTCGCTTTTGCAATTTGTACATACATAATAATTATACCAATAGTTAATATATATCATGTTTATTTAGCAAGTATTTTAATTTTAATTAATTTAATGTATATAATACATTTTTTAATTAAACCAATCATTGAAGAAGAAAGTATAAAAACAATAATAAATTCAATAATATTATGTATAATAATAATATTTTTAATAAGCAATTTAAAAGGAATATGGGAATATAATTGTTTAGAAAAGTATACATCAAAAGAAAGTCCTTTTTATGGTGCGATAATAAATCCTGAATTAGACGAAACAATTAAAAATGTTAGTGAGTATATACAAAATAACGATAAAGATACAATAGTATTATCTACTTATGCACCACTTATATCGCTTTATTTAAATGATTTATATAATAAAGATTTTGATTTACCTCTAAGAGGAAACCTAGGAAAAGATGGAGAAGAAGGACTAATAGAGAAAATTAAAAATTTAAATAATACTCAAATATTACTTTTGCACGAAACAGAAGATGAAAAAGAATTATATCAATTTGCTTATGATGTAGCAGATTATATAAGACAAAATTTTACATATATAGGGCAAATAGATAAGTTCGATATATATGAAATAAATTAAATCAAAAGAAAGGAAATGAATATAAATGCAAATAACAAAATTACAATCTAATAAATTTAAAACAAATTTATGTGCACTTTTTATAACAGTGCCTTTAACAAAAGAAAATTGCACTAAAAATGCACTTATTACATCAGTATTAAGAAGAGGAACTAAAAAACTAAAAACACAAGAAGAAATTGCAAAAAAATTAGAGGAACTTTATGGAGCAGGTTTTAACTGCGGTGTAGACAAATTAGGAGATTACCACGTACTTAAATTCTATATAGAAACGCTAGAAAACACATATACTCTAAACAATGAAAACTTATTACAAGAAGGTATAAATCTTTTACTAGATATAGTTTTTAATCCTCTTATTGAAGAAAATGCATTTAACAAATCTTATGTAGAACAAGAAAAATTAAATTTAAAAAAATTAATAGAATCAAGAAAAGATAATAAAGCATTATATGCTAAAGAAAGATGCTTAGAAAATATGTTTGTAGGCGAAAGCTATGGACTATATAAATATGGAACAGTGGAAGATTTAGCAAAAATAGATGAAAAAAATTTATATGAATATTACAAAGAATTAATTAAAAATTGTAAAATAGACCTTTATATTACAGGAAACAATATAGATAATGTAAAGGTGCCAGACATATCAAGTAAAGAATTACCAAAAATAGAAAGTCATCATATTGCACCTACAAAACCAAATAAAATTAATGAGGTGCAAGATGTAACTCAAGGAAAATTAATTATTGGTTTAGATGTAGAAAATTCACAAAAAGCAGCTGTTTCAATGTACAATACGATTTTAGGAGGAGGAGCAAATTCTAAACTATTCCAAAATGTACGTGAAAAAGCAAGTTTAGCATATTCAGCAGGTTCAACATATATTAGAAGAAAAAATGCAATATTAATTCAAACAGGAATTGAAATAGAAAACTATGATAAAACCTTAGAAATAATAGAAAAACAATTAGAAGATATGAAAAATGGTAATATTAGTGATGAAGAATTTAATTCTGCAAAAGAACTAATAGTATCTTCAATAGAACTTATAGAAGAATCGAAAGAAGATATGGTTACATTCTATTTTGATCAAAATTTATTTGAAGAAAACTTAAGTGTTACTGAATATAAAGAAATGATAAAAAAGGTTACTAAAGAAGATGTAATAGAAGTAGCTAAAAAGGTTAAAGAAGATACAATTTATTTTTTAACAAATGATAATGTAAAAAAATAAAATAATCCTTAAAATTAGTAAAAGAGAGGAAGAAAGAGCATGCAAATAATACGTAATGATAAAATAAAAGAAAGTGTATATATAGAAACACTAGATAATGGAATGAAAATTATAGTAATTCCTAAGCCAAATACAAATAAAAAATATATAATATGGGGAACAAAATTTGGTTCAATAGATAATCACTTTATAGAACCTAAAACAGGAAAAGAAATAAAAGTACCTGATGGGGTTGCACATTACCTAGAACACAAGATGTTTGAACAAGAAAACGGGGTAGACAGTTTATATAAACTTATGTCACTTGGATTAGATGCAAATGCATATACAACAAATGACCATACTGCATATTTATTTGGAGGAACAAATAATTTCTATGAGGGATTAGATGAACTTATGGATTATGTACAACATCCATATTTTACAGACCAAAATGTAGAAAAAGAAAGAGGAATAATAGGTCAAGAAATAGGAAGATATGATGATGAACCATCTTGGAAACTATATATTAATTTAATGGACTGTTTATACAAAAATAATCCTGTAAAATTAGATATAGCAGGTACAGTAGAATCAATTAGTCACATAACTAAAGAAACACTATATGATTGCTATAATACATTTTATCATCCATCTAATATGATAATGTGCATAAGTGGAAATTTTGAACCTGAAAAAATAGTAGAAGAAGTAAAGAAAAGATTACTACCAAAAGAAAAAATAGGAAAGATAGAAAGAATATATCCTGAAAAAGAGTATACTATAAACAAAAAGAAAAATGAGCAAAATATGGAAGTAAACATTCCTATATTTATGATAGGATATAGAGATATACTTGAAAATGAGGATAATGTAAAAAAACAAATTGCAATTGAAATAATATTAAATAGTTTAATAGGAAAAAGTTCTAAGCTATATCAAAATCTATACAATGAAGGATTAATTATGGCACCATTTGATTTTTATGATGAGTTTTCAAATGAATATTCACATGTAGTAATAGGAGGACAATCAGAAAATCCAGAAAAAATAAATGAAAAAATAGTAAAAACATTAGAAACTGAAAGCGTAAGCAATGAAGATTTCGAAAGAAATAAAAAAGCTTTATATGGTGAGTATGTATCAGAATATGATGATGTAGAAACAATAGGAAGAATATTCTTACAAGATAGCATTAAAGGTATAAATAGTTTAGATTATATTAATGCATTTAGCAAGATTACTTTAGACTACGTAAATAAAATACAAAAAGAATTATTTAAAGAAGAAATGTCAGCTTTATCAATAATAAGAAAGTAATAGCGCACTTAATTTTTATTAAAATGAAAATAATTATAAAGAGTTAAAATAAAAAAATAGGCTTTGAAAGCCTATTTTTTATCCAACTACTGGTCCACTTATATTTTTTGCTAAATTTCTAATAATTAATAATATACCTGAAGCTGCAAATAATAATATAGCACCTACTACATATATAACAGCAGTTTTCTTTATTTCTGCCTTACCTTCTGGTGAAGCGGTTAAAAATTTAATACCAACAAACATAAGCATTATAACAGCTGCAGCAAAAGCTATAATTTGAATTACATATATAACCATACCAGCTATATTACTTACTTCTGATGCACCTGATGGCTCACTAGGAGTTGGTATTGCTGGACCTGTTGCAAATACCATACTAAATGCACTTAATATTGTAGTTATTATTAAAACCACTGATATTATTCTTGAAATTTTCTTAATATTCATAAAACTCCTCCTCTTAATAATACTATAATAAATTATAGAATAAATTAAAAAGCTTGTCAACATTTTTTACTATTTTTGACATTATTTTAGTTAAAAAATCATATTTTAAAGTCTCAAAATTTCAAAATTTGCAAAAAAAGACTAAATTTCGGCTAGAATTAATAATTAAACTTTTACTCGGGTTTTTAACAGTTAATTTTGAAAAAAACTGTTGTAAGTACTGATGGTACTTAATTTTTTTGTCAAATTTTCAT
>CALXWV010000037.1 GCA_944392515.1 uncultured Clostridia bacterium | reverse complement strand
GTAGAGATAATAAGGTATTTAGATGAGCAATATAATCCCAGAAAATTAAAAGGTAAAGATATTGCAAAAGCATCAATAAGCTCAATAAAAAATCCTGAACTTTTAGATAGAGAAGATGAAGCATTAAAAACTTTAGTAGAAAGAACAAAAGAAGGAGGAAAAAATCAAGATGAGCAACCGCAATAATGCTTATACAGAAGTATATACAATCTTACAGCATTTGAATGAAGAAGAATATAATAAAATTCCTCCTGAAATTGTAGATGCTATAAGATTGAATAGAAATGTAGAATATGAATATACTTTAAATAATAAATTGGACTTAGAAAAACAAGAAATGCTTCCTGAAACCAAAGCTATATTATTTAATTTATTTAGAGATTATCTTGCTACTCCAGAACAAAAAAATAAAATTATACAAATGCAAAATGAAGAAAGACAAAAAAATGAACTAAGAAAACAGCAATTATATTCTTCTAATGTTTTTGAAAATAGGCAAAAAGAAAATGTATATAATCCAAATATAGAAACAAAGCAAATTGTAAAATATAAAGAAAATATATTTAAAAGAATTTTAGATAAGATAAAAAAGTTTTTTGGAAAAAAATAAAAAAGGAGGAAACAATGGCAAACATTAAATTAGATTTTAAAGAATCAAAATTAATGAGTGAAGAGATACTAGAACATGCAGGTGTTGTAGAAGAAATTAATGAAGAATTATTAGAAAAATCAGAAGATGAAAGTGAATTTTTAGGTTGGCTAAACTTACCAACAGATTATGATAAAAAAGAATTTGCAAGAATAAAAAAATGTGCAGAAAAAATTAGAAAAGATTCAGATATATTATTAGTAATAGGTATAGGTGGTTCATATCTAGGAGCAAGAGCAGTAATAGAAGCTCTACATAGTTCTTTTTCACAAATGAAAGACGAAAAGCCACATATAATATTTGTAGGAAATAATTTAAGCCCAGACTATGTAAATGATGTAATAGAAGTTTTGCAAGGAAAAGACTTTAGTATTAATGTAATATCTAAGTCTGGAACAACAACTGAGCCAGCAATTGCTTTTAGAATTTTTAGAGAAATTTTAGAAGGAAAATATGGAATAAAAGAAGCAAGAAAAAGAATATATGTTACAACAGATAAGAAAAAAGGAGCTCTAAAACAATTAGCAGATAGTGAAGGCTACGAGCAATTTGTAATTCCAGACGATGTAGGTGGAAGATTTTCAGTATTAACAGCAGTAGGACTTTTACCAATTGCAGCTAGTGGACTTAATATAGATAAGTTAATGGAAGGTGCAAGAATAGCAGAAGATAGGTACTCAGATACATCACTTGAATATAACCAATGTTATCAATATGCAGTAGCAAGAAATCTTTTATATGAAAAAGATAAATTTATAGAAATGCTTGTTTCATATAATCCAAGAATGCATTATTTTATAGAATGGTGGAAACAATTATTTGGAGAAAGTGAAGGAAAAGATGGAAAAGGACTATTTCCAGCAGGAGCAGAATTTACAACAGATTTACATTCACTAGGTCAATATATCCAAGAAGGAAGAAAGATACTATTTGAAACAGTAATAGATATAGAAAATTCAAATACAGATATTACTATAAATATGGATGAGGACAATCTAGATAACTTAAACTATTTATATGGTAAAAAATTAAGCTATGTAAATAAAATGGCAATGCAAGGAACAATAAAAGCACATTCTGAAGGAGATGTTCCAAATATAGTGATTCATGTTAATAGATTAAATGAAGAAACAATGGGTGAACTAATATACTTCTTTGAGAAAGCATGTGCTATGTCTGCTGAATTATTAGAAGTAAATCCATTTAACCAACCAGGAGTAGAAAAATATAAAACAAATATGTTTAAATTATTAAAAAAGCCAGGTTATGAAAATAAATAATAATATTGAAAAAATATAAGTTATTCTTAGAACTAGCTTGCATCATATGTCAAAGCTTCTTCACATTTAAAAATATATAAGGAGGGAAAAAGTATTTTTTAATACTAATATAATATATGGAAAATTTTATAATACAAATAATTGAAAACTGGGGATATTTAGGAGTAGGCCTTTTAATTGCAATTGAAAATGTGTTTCCACCTATTCCGTCAGAAGTAATATTAGCATTTGGTGGTTTTATGACCACGAAAACAGTCTTAAATGAAGCTTTAGTAATACTTTCTGCAACAATTGGTTCAACTATTGGAGCAATTGTACTTTACTTAATAGGTAGAATATTAAATAAAGAAAGATTAGAAAAAATAGTATCTGGAAAAATTGGAAAGGTACTTAGATTAAAGCCACAAGATATAGAAAAAGCAGATAAATGGTTTGATACAAAAGGGCAAAAGACGGTGTTCATCTGTAGATTTATACCAATAGTAAGAAGTCTAATTTCAATACCAGCTGGTATGAGTGAAATGAAAATATGGAAATTTTTATTATACACTGTGCTTGGTTCTACTATTTGGAATACAGTATTAGTTTTACTAGGTAAAAAATTAGGTGACTCCTGGGAAACTGTTGTAAATGTGTTTGATAATTTTTCACATATTATATTAATATTCTTAATTATATTATGTATAGTAGGTATTTGGTGGTTTTATGCGAAAAAAGGTAGAAAGAAAAGTAAGAAAGTGTGAACATAAAGACCAAAAATAGAAGTACCTTGTAAGGGCAAAACAAAAACTTTTTCAAAATTCCTTGACTTTTTTACATAATAGGTAGTAAAATAGTTATATCATATATAAAAACTATATATAAGACACGGTAAATAAAAAAGACTTTTTGAGAGAGCTAGTGGTGGTGAAATGCTAGTAAGAAACTATTTATTTATTATCACTTATATGTTGCTTAGGCAAAAGCATAAAAAAAATATGTTATTAGCGTAAGCCGTAAATCTGCGTTAAAGATATTAAGTGAAAAGAATATTAATTATATAAATTCTTTTAAATTAGGTGGTACCACGGAAAAACTTCGTCCTATATGGAACGAAGTTTTTTACGTTTGGGACGGTCCTTTTTGTAAAATAATAAAAATGTAAGTATAAGAACAAAGTAGACATAACATTTTACAAAAAGGTACGTCCCCAAAGTAAAAAAGGAGGATAAAATTATGGAAAAAGAAAAGAAAGATTACAGTCAAACACTTAACTTACCAAAAACAGATTTTCCTATGAGAGGAAATTTACCTGAAAAAGAACCAGGGATATTAGAAAATGTTTTTGAGAATGGGTTATATGAAAAAGTATTAAAGAAAAACGAAGGACATCCAAGTTTTGTACTTCATGATGGTCCTCCATATGCTAATGGAGAGATTCATGCAGGACATGCATTAAATAAAATATTAAAAGATACAATTGTAAGATACAAGTCAATGAAAGGATATTATTCACCATATGTACCAGGTTATGATACTCATGGTATGCCTACTGAGAAAAAAGCAATTGAAAAATTAGGACTAGATAGAAGTAAAATCCCTGTAACTAAGTTTAGAGATACTTGTAGAGACTTTACAAAAAAATATAAAGACATTCAAACAGAAGGTTTCAAACGTCTAGGAGTACTTGGAGATTGGGAACATCCATATATTACTTATGATCACAAAATGGAAGCAAGACAAATCGGTGTATTTGGAGATATGTATCAGAAAGGATATATATATAAAGGATTAAAACCAGTTTATTGGTGTACAGATTGTGAAACTGCTTTAGCTGAAGCTGAAATTGAATACAAAGATGTTGAATCAACATCAATATATGTTAAATTTCCAGTAGTAGATGGAAATAAAATATTAGATAATGAAAATACTTACATGGTGATTTGGACAACTACACCTTGGACTTTACCTGGAAATATGGCAATTACAGTAGGACCAGAATTTGAATATAGCTTAGTTAAAACAAATGTTGGTAACTTAGTAATAGCAAGTGACCTTTTAGAGAAAGTTATGAAAATAGCTGAAATAGAAGACTACGAAGTTATAAAAACATTTAAAGGTGAAGATTTAAAAGGAGTAGAGTGTAGACATCCATTCTTAGAAAGAAATTCAGTAGTAGTACTTGGTGGTGAAGATGGAGTAAATGTTACTTTAGAAGAAGGTACAGGAGCTGTTCATACTGCACCTGGATATGGTAAAGAAGATTATCTTCAAAGCTTAAAAGATAACCTAGAAATAAAAGTTGCAGTAAATGATAAAGGTGTTCAAACAGAAGAAGCTGGACCTTTTGCTGGAATGTATTATGCTAAATCTAATAAAGAAATAACAAAATGGTTAGATGAAAATGGATATTTACTAAAAGCTGTAAAAATAATGCACTCTTATCCACATTGCTGGAGATGTAAAAATCCAATAATCTTTAGAGCAACACCACAATGGTTTGCATCAGTAGATGGATTTAGAGATGAAGTTTTAAAAGCAATTAAGACAGTTAAATGGCATCCAGCATGGGGCGAAGAGAGAATGACTGAGATGATAAAAGGCAGAAATGATTGGTGTATATCTAGACAACGTACATGGGGAGTTCCACTTCCAATATTCTATTGTGAAGATTGCGGTGATCCTTATGTTACAAAAGAATCAATTAAAAAGATTCAAGACATATTTAGAGAAGAAGGAACAAATGCCTGGTGGGCAAAGGAAGCAAAAGAACTTATGCCAGAGGGTGCAAAATGTTCTAAATGCGGATGCACTCATTTCAAAAAAGAAACAGACATTATGGATGTATGGTTTGATTCAGGTTCAACTCATCAAGGAGTTTTAGTAGAAAGAGGACTAAGCTATCCTGCTGACCTTTATCTAGAAGGAAATGACCAATATAGAGGATGGTTCCAATCATCATTACTTACATCAGTTGCAACAGAAGGTATAGCTCCATACAAAGAAGTATTAAGCTGTGGATTTGTTGTTGATGGACAAGGTAGAAAAATGTCTAAAAGTTTAGGTAATGGTGTATCACCAATAGATGTTTGCAATAAATATGGTGCAGATATATTAAGATTATGGGTACTTTCTGCAGATTATTCAATGGATGTAAACTTATCTGATGATATATTAAAAGGTATTTCAGATGTATATAGAAAAATAAGAAATACAGCAAGATATATATTAGGAAATACAAATGACTTTGATCCAGAAAATCCAGTTCCTTATGAAGATTTAATGGAAATAGATAAATGGGCATTAACTAGACTTAATAAATTAATTCGTGATTGCACTAAAGATTATGATGAATATGACTTTGCAAACTGCTATCATGATATTAATCAATTCTGTGTTGTAGATATGAGTAGTTTCTACTTAGATATAATAAAAGATAGATTATATACAGAAAAAGCTGATTCAAAAGAAAGAAGAGCAGCACAAACAACAATGTATTATATCTTAGACGCTATTGTAAAAATCTTAACACCAATGATATCATTTACAGCAGAAGAAATCTGGAAAACAATGAAACATACAGAAAAAGAAAATGTTGAAAGCCCAATGCTTGCAGACTATCCTACTCCAAATGATAAATGGGATAACAAAGAGATATCTCAAAAATGGGATAGAATAATTAATCTAAGAGATGTAGTTTCAAAAGAGCTAGAACTTGCAAGAGCTAATAAAACAATTGGAAATTCACTTGATGCTAAAGTCACAATCTATGCTGAAGGTGAAGAATATAGTTTCTTAAAAGAAAACGAAGAATTAATAAAACTTGTATTAATTATTTCAGGACTAAAAATAGAAGAAAATAAACGTAAAGAAGAAAAAATAGGCATTAAAGTAGAACATGCTGATGGTGAAAAATGTGAAAGATGCTGGATGTATGATGAACATACTGAAGATGGTCTATGCCCAAGATGTAGAAAAGTATTAGAAAAATAAAGTATCAATTTAAAAGCCAAGTATATTAAATATATTTGGCTTTTAGTTGATTTTAAAATATATATAAATTGGCAACTATCCATTTTTTTGTTAAAACTATTGAAAACTTAGCAGTTTTGATATAAAATATTAATGCTAAATGTATAGGAGGTAACTCCTAAGAAAGAAGGTATTTTATGAATAAGGTAACAATCAAAGATATTGATGTAAATGGAAAAAAAGTTTTACTTAGATGTGATTTTAATGTTCCACTAGATGAAAACTTAAACATTACAGATAAAACAAGAATAATAGCAGCACTTCCAACAATTAAATATTTATTAGATCATAATGCAAAATTAATTTTATGCTCACATTTAGGAAGACCAAAGGGAGAAGTTAAAAAAGAATTTTCTTTAGCTCCAGTTGCAAAAGAATTATCTAATCAATTAGGTAAAGAAGTTAAACTAGCAGAAGATATAGTAGGACCAAGTGCAAAAGAACTTACAAGTAATATGAAAGAAGGAGATGTAGTTCTTCTTGAAAATGTTAGATTTGACCCTAGAGAAGAAAAAAATGATGATGAATTTAGTAAAGAACTTGCATCATTAGCAGAAGTATATGTAAATGATGCATTTGGTACATGCCATAGAGCACATTCATCTACAGCAGGAGTTGCTAAATTTTTACCATCAGCTTGTGGATTCTTAATTGAAAAAGAATTAAAAGCTTTAGGAGATGCTTTAAATAATCCAGTAAGACCATTTGTTGCAATACTAGGTGGCAAGAAAGTATCTGATAAAATAGGTGTTATAGATAGCTTATTAGAAAAAGTTGATACTCTACTTATTGGTGGTGGAATGGCTTATACATTCTATAAAGCACAAGGTTATGGAGTAGGAAACTCAGTGTGTGAATTAGATAAATTAGATTTAGCTACAAGCTTAATGGAAAAGGCTAAAGCTAAAGGTGTAAAAATGCTTTTACCATTAGATAATAAAATTGGTAAAGAATTTAAACCAGATACAGAAAGCAAAGTTGTAAAATATTCAGAAATACCAGATGGATGGGAAGGTTTTGATATAGGACCAGAAACAATAAAATTATATACAGAAGAGCTTAGGAAAGCTAAAACAGTATTATGGAATGGACCAGTTGGATTATTTGAATTTGACCAATTTGCAGTTGGTACAAATGCAATTGCAAAATGCTTAGCAGAACTTAAAGATTGCACAACAATAATTGGTGGTGGAGATTCAGCAGCAGCAGTAACAAAAGCAGGATTAGCAGATAAAATGTCTCATATTTCTACAGGTGGTGGAGCATCACTTGAATTTATAGAAGGCAAAAAACTACCAGGAATTGAATGCATTCAAGATAAATAATATTTAAATTAAAAGAGAGGGGGCACTAAATATTTATGAATGAAAAGGAGAAAGAATTTATGAAATATTTAGCGTCTTTAAACAAGCCAACTTTTACATATAAAGATTATAAAAAGATAAGTGAAACTGTAAGATGTGAACTTATTGATGGTGAAATTTACTATAAAGATGAATGGGGAGATATGCAAGTGCACAAAGATAAAGATGGAAACATCTTAATGATGGCAGCTCCATCAACCCTTCATCAGGAAATAGTGCTAGAAATTGCAACACAACTAAAATCAAAGTTAAAAGATAAAAAGTGTAAAACTTTTGTAGCACCTACTGATTTAATATTAGATAAATTAAATACGCTAGAACCAGATATTATGGTTGTTTGTGATGAGTCTAAAATAACTTCAAAAGGAATAAAAGGCACGCCAGATGTAATTTTTGAAATAATATCAAAGGGTAGTATTAGAAAAGATAAAATTCAAAAATATACAGTATATGGAGAATTTGGAGTTCCAAAATACATAATGGTAGATGCAAAAAATAAAGAAATTATATTATGCACTTTAAATGATGTTGGATATTATGATACTAAAAAAATATCTATAAATGATGATATAGTACTTAAAAATTGTACAATTTCACTAAAAGATTTTGTAAAAGAAAATAAGGAACTTTTTAAATAAGTAAGTTTTAGAAAGGAGACCTATGAGAAGAAAAGTAATCGCAGGAAACTGGAAAATGAATATGCTTCCAAATGAAGCAATAGAATTTATTACTGAGCTTGCACCAAAGGTTAAAAATACAAAAAATGAAGTAATAATATGTGTACCTTTTACAGATTTATTTTATTCACTATTATCTGTGCAAGAAACAAATATTCATGTAGGTGCACAAAATGTATTTTACAAAGAATCAGGAGCATACACAGGTGAAGTATCACCTAAAATGCTTAAATCTATAAATACAGAATATGTTATAATAGGACATTCAGAAAGAAGACAATATTTTGCTGAAACAGATGAAACAGTTAACCTAAAATTAAAAGCTTCATTAAATGAAGGGTTAAAACCAATAGTTTGTGTAGGAGAAACTTTAGAACAAAGAGAAGCTAATGAAACTGAAAAAGTAATAACTTCTCAAGTAGAAAAAGCATTAGCAGGTCTTACAGAAAATGAAGTAAAAAATACAATAATTGCTTATGAACCAATATGGGCAATTGGAACTGGTAAAACTGCTACAAAAGAGGATGCCAATAATTCAATTAAGCAAATTAGAAATAAAATAAAAGAGTTATATGGTGAAAATGTTTCAAAAGAAGTAATTATTCTGTATGGTGGAAGTGTAAAACCTGAAAATGCAAAAGAATTATTTTCAATGTCAGATATAGATGGGGGATTAGTTGGAGGAGCTAGCTTAAAAGTAGATAGCTTTGAAAAGATTGTAAACTTTGATAAATAAATATTTGGAATAATATAAGTACTTATAAAAGGTAAAACTAAATAGCTTAAATTAACTAAGCTATATATAAAAGAAAAGGATGGTAAAAATGAGTAAGAAAGTAACAATGCTAATGATATTAGACGGCTTTGGAAAAAATCCTAATAAAGAAGGAAATGCAGTTGCAAATGCCAAAAAGCCTAATATTGACAAACTAATGATGACATGCCCAACAGCAGAAGTATATGCAAGTGGACCAAGTGTTGGCCTTCCAGAAGGACAAATGGGAAACTCAGAAGTAGGTCATACTAATATTGGTGCAGGAAGAATTGTTTATCAAGAGCTAACAAGAATAACAAAATCAATAGAAGATGGAGATTTCTTTAGTATTAAAGAATTTTCAGAAGCAATAGAAAATTGTAAGAAAAACAATTCTAAATTACATATTATGGGCTTACTTTCAGATGGAGGTGTACATAGTCATCAAAGACATTTATATGGATTATTAGAATTAGCAAAAAGAAAAGATTTTGAAAATGTATATGTACATTGTTTCTTAGATGGTAGAGATACACTTCCTGCTTCAGCAGAAGGATATATCCAAAAGTTAGAAGAAAAAATGAAAGAAAAAGGAATTGGAAAGATTGCTACTCTTTCAGGAAGATTCTATGCAATGGATAGAGATAAGAGATGGGAAAGAGTTAAAAAATGCTATGATGCTTTAGTAAATGCAGAAGGTGAAAAATATACAACTGCAACACAAGCAATAGAAAGCTCTTATCAAAAAGAAGTATTTGATGAATTTGTTGTACCATGTGTAATTGGTAATGGAGCAAAAATAGAAGATGGTGATTCAGTTATATTCTTTAACTTTAGACCAGATAGAGCAAGACAAATTACAAGAGCTCTAGTTGATCCAAATTTTAATGGATTTGAAACAAAGAAAATGAATTTATACTTTGTAACAATGACAGAATATGACTCAACAATGCCAAATGTTCATGTAGCATTTAAGCCGGAAGAATTAAAAAATACTTATGGCGAATATGTAAGTAGCAAAGGTTTAACACAATTAAGAATAGCTGAAACTGAAAAATATGCGCATGTTACCTTCTTCTTTAATGGTGGTAAAGAAGAACCATTTAAAGGAGAAGATAGAATATTAGTTCCTTCACCAAAGGTTGAAACTTATGATATGAAACCTGAAATGAGCGCATATGAAGTAACAGATAAAGTTATCGATGCAATAAATTCAGAAAAATATGATACTATAATATTAAACTTTGCAAACCCAGATATGGTTGGACACACAGGTAATTTAGAAGCTGCTGAAAAAGCTATACAAGCAGTAGATGAATGTGTTGGAAAAATAATTGAAGCTTTAAATAATCACAACGGAAAAGCTTTAATTACAGCAGACCATGGAAATGCAGAGCAAATGATAGATTATAAAACAGGAGAGCCATTCACATCGCATACAACAAATCCTGTTCCACTAATACTATATGGAATGGAAAATGTAAAATTAAAAAATGGTAAGCTAGCAGATTTAGCACCAACATTATTAGATATGATGGGCTTAGAAAAACCACAGGAAATGACAGGAGAAAGTTTACTTGTAAGATAGTAATATAAGGGGAGGTGAGCTTTTTGCCAAAAGGAGAAGTACAAAAAATATATAAAGAAATTCAAAATATATTATTCAGTTTAATACCTGAAAAATGGGAAAGCTTATATTTATACGCTTCTGTAATAAAAGGTAGAGGCGAAATGTACTTCTATTACTTCCCTAAAAAGCCTATTTTTAAAGCAAAACCAATAAACTGTTATGAAGTAGCTAGGAAGTTTGGAATAGATGAAGAACAATATAACATATATTTAAGTAAATTATATGATAAAATAAAAGAGCTAAATAATTTATCTTTAAGGAAATGGACTAATTTAACTATAAGCATAGTAAACTGCTTATTTACAGTAGAATATCACTTTAATGACTTAATTCATTCATTATATACAGATGAACAAAGACATATATATTGGGAATATAAATATCTTCATACTCCTATAGAAAGTATGAGTAAGCAAAATCAAATATTAGTTAGATATTATGAAGAAAAAGGAGAAAAGCCTTTAATATACACAGAAGGTATATACATAAATGAACAAGGTACAAGTGCTCAAAGCGAATTATTAAAAAAGCCTTGGGAAAAGTTTATAAAACAAGAAGGTTATGAAACTAATATAGAAAATTCTAAATCTTATGAAGAAAATAAAAAAGCAATAAGTGAGTTTGAAAACTTTAAAAGATTTGGAAGTAAAAATAAATTAAAAAAGCAATCTGAATATTTTGAAGATGATATTAGTCCAGATATGCAAGTAAAAAATCCAATTTTGAAATATTAAAAAAATACATTGAATTTCTTATACAATCTAATTTGATGTAAAAAAATAGAAGTGCAAAGCACAAAGATTGTAAATATACAAATTAAAGTATGCAAAAAAAGCATATATGCAAGGAGGAAAAAATGAACTATTCAAAAGAACTAGAAGATATGTGTGTAGTAAAAAAAGGTGTAAATCATGGACCAGCACCAATACCAGAAGAAGGAAAATGGGTTAAAGCTAAAGAAATAAAAGATATTTCAGGTTTAACACATGGTGTTGGTTGGTGTGCACCTCAACAAGGAGCTTGTAAATTAACATTAAATGTAAAAGATGGTGTAATTCAAGAAGCTTTAGTTGAAACAATAGGATGTTCAGGAATGACACATTCAGCAGCAATGGCTGGTGAAATATTACCAGGAAAAACAATTCTAGAAGCATTAAATACAGACCTAGTATGTGATGCTATAAACACAGCTATGAGAGAATTATTCTTACAAATTGTATATGGAAGAACTCAAACAGCTTTCTCAGAAGGAGGACTTCCAGTAGGAGCAGGACTAGAAGATTTAGGAAAAGGTCATACATCTCAAGTAGGTACAATTTATTCAAGTACATTAAAAGGACCAAGATATTTACAATTAACAGAAGGTTATATAGTAGAACTTGGACTAGATAAAGATGATCAAATAATTGGTTATAAATATGTAC
>CALXWV010000036.1 GCA_944392515.1 uncultured Clostridia bacterium | reverse complement strand
AAGCTCAGCACAGTTGCTGGGCTTTTTTTTTTTTTTTTTTGAGAAAAATTTATTTTTAATGGAGCTGGAAAACATATTTATTTATATTACAAAAATCGACATAAAATACAAAAATAATTCAAAATACAACCTGTGGATAATGTGGATAACTCTGTGGATAACTCAAAATAGAGGGATGCAAGATTCGAGTTTTACACATAAACATAATACCGAAAAGAGATTATGGAAAGTACCGAAAAAGCCTTACAACACAAGTGTTTGCGGTTTCGAAAATTCATAAAAAATAATTAAAAAATATATAAAAGTATCGGACACAAAAAATTCACAAAAATAATTAGCAATCTCTATTGACTTTTGCTAAAAATGGATATAATATATATGCAGTTAGCAAACAAGTACAAAGAGTGCTAATAATAAATATAAAAGTTTGACTAACAAGAAGGTGAGAATTTTGGAGTTGGATGATAGAAAAAAGAGAATACTTCAAGCTATTGTAAATGAATATATAGATACAATTGAACCAGTAAGCTCATCGAGTTTAATACAAAAATATGGGTTAGATTGTAGTAGTGCTACAGTAAGAAATGAGATGGCTGAGCTTGAAAAAATAGGTTATCTTGAAAAAACTCATACATCAAGTGGTAGAGTTCCATCTAATAAAGGATACAGATTCTATGTAGATAAACTTTTAAATGACAAAGATTTAAATATAGATGAAATAAAGTACATTAATTCAAGGCTTCAAAACAAAGTTGATCAGATGGAAGAACTTACTAGAATTGCCACGAATACAATTTCAGAAGTAACACATTATACAACAGTTGCAATTGGCCCAAGTGCTTTAAAACAAAAAATAGAAGAAATTAAATTTGTTTTACTTGGCTCTAGAATGCTTATGGCAGTTATTTTAACAGATACAGGAACTATTAAAGAAACAATTATTAAATTTGAAAAAGATATTACACAAGAACAAGTTAATACTTTAAATTTAATATTTAATAGTAAGCTTAAAGGTCAATTATTAGCTTCAATAGATAAACCAATGGAACAATATATAATGAGCGAAATGAATAACAGAATTGATGTTATTAAGCCAATTATTAACCAAATAAGTAGAGCTATAAAAGATGAAGAGCAAATCTATTTAAAAGGTGCAAATAGAACATTTGAAAACCCTGAATTCGAAAGTTCAGAATTTGCAAGAAAATTCATGAATCTACTAGACAGTAAGAACTTAATTTTAGATTTACTTGAAAATAGTGAAGATTTTAAAGTATATATAGGAAATGAAATAAATGGCCTTAAAGACTTTAGTATAGTAACTTTTAAAAATAGAGTTGGTGGTAAAGACTTAGGAACAATTGGTATTATAGGACCTACTAGAATGGATTATTCGAAAGTTATTTCAGTTATGAAATATATAAATAAAGAATTAAATAAAGAGCTTGGTAGTGGAAATGAAAGCTAATTAGAAAGGATAGAGCAATATGGAAGATGAAAAATTAAATGATAAAAATAATATAGATAGCAAAAATGATGTTAATCAAGATAATCAACAAGATGAGCTAAAAGCTCTTAAAACTAAACTAGCTAATCAAAAAGATGAACTTGAAGAAAAAGAAGATAGAATAAAAAGATTAATGGCTGAATTTGAAAACTTCAAAAAAAGAAGTGACAAAGAAAGAACAAATCTATATAATTCTGTATTAGGTGATGTTATTACATCTTTACTTCCAGTATTAGATAACTTAGAAAAAGCTGCTAAAACTGAAACAAAAGATGAACAATACAAAAATGGTATTGAAATGGTACTAAACCAATTTAAAGATGTACTAAAAGCTAATGGAGTTACAGAAATAGAAACAGTAGGCAAAAAGTTTGATCCATCTATTCATGAAGCTGTAAGTCTTGTACAAGATGAAAATCTTGGGGAAAAAGAAATTAAAGAAGAATTTAGAAAAGGCTACATGATAGGTGACAAAGTATTAAGACATTCATTAGTCGTTGTAGCAAATTAATAAATATAAAATCAGATAATTTAAAATGGCTATTTTATAGTCTATTATATAAAAATAATTATGTTATTAACTTTTTACAATTTATAAATAAACTTAAATAAAATCAAAAGATAAGTTAATTAAAAATTAAAATTCTTTAACAAATATAGGCAAAAGCCTAAAATAAAGGGAGGAAAATATTATGGGAAAAATTATAGGAATTGACTTAGGAACAACAAACTCATGTGTTGCAGTTATGGAAGGAGGAGAACCAGTTGTAATTCCAAATTCAGAAGGAAATAGAACAACACCATCTGTAGTTGCATTCTCAAAAAATGGAGAAAGATTAGTTGGACAAATTGCTAAAAGACAAGCAGTTACAAACCCAGAACATACAATTATTTCTATTAAAAGAAAAATGGGTACAGCTGAAAAAGTTAAAATAGATGGAGATGAATTTTCACCTCAAGAAATTTCTGCAATGATACTTCAAAAATTAAAGACAGATGCAGAAAGCTATTTAGGACAAAAAGTTACACAAGCTGTTATAACTGTACCTGCATATTTCAATGATTCACAAAGACAAGCAACAAAAGATGCTGGTAAAATAGCAGGATTAGATGTCTTAAGAATTATAAATGAGCCAACAGCAGCAGCTTTAGCTTTTGGTATGGATAAAGAAGACCAAGATCAAAAAATAATGGTATTTGACTTAGGTGGAGGAACATTTGATGTTTCTATACTAGATATTGGTGATGGTGTATTTGAAGTTTTAGCTACAAATGGTAATACTCATTTAGGTGGTGATGACTTTGACCAAAGAATTATAGATTATTTAATATCTGAATTCAAAAAGAGCCAAGGCATTGATTTATCAACAGACAAAATGGCAATGCAAAGATTAAAAGAAGCAGCTGAAAAAGCAAAAATTGAGCTTTCAGGAATGCAACAAACACAAATTAATCTTCCATTTATAACAGCTGACGCAACAGGACCAAAACACTTAGATGTTACATTAACTAGAGCTAAATTCGAAGAATTAATTAGTGACTTAGTTGAAGCTACAAGAGTTCCCGTTGAAAATGCTTTAAAAGATGCGGGAATAACTGCAGATAAACTTCATAAAGTATTACTAGTTGGTGGTTCAACAAGAGTACCTTGCGTACAAGAAATGGTTAAAAAGATTACAGGAAAAGAACCAGATAAAGGAATTAACCCTGATGAATGTGTTGCTATTGGTGCAGCTATTCAAGGTGGTGTACTTTCAGGAGATGTTAAAGATTTAGTACTTCTAGATGTAACACCTTTATCACTTGGTATTGAAACATATGGTGGTGTATTTACAAAATTAATTGAAAGAAATACAACAATACCAACTAAAAAATCTCAAATATTCTCAACAGCAGCAGATGGTCAAACAAGTGTTGAAGTTCACGTACTTCAAGGTGAAAGAGAAATGGCAGCAGACAACAAAACATTAGGAAGATTCCAATTATCAGGAATTCCAGCAGCTCCAAGAGGAGTACCACAAATTGAAGTTACATTTGATATAGATGCAAACGGTATAGTTCATGTATCTGCTAAAGATATGGCAACAGGAAATGAACAACAAGTTTCAATTACAGCTTCTACAAATCTTACTGATGAAGAAATAGATAAAGCTGTAAAAGATGCAGAAGCACATGCTTCAGAAGATAAGAAGAGAAAAGAAGAAATCGAAACAAGAAATAATGCAGAAAGCTTAGTATATAATTCTCAAAAAACACTTGATGAATTAGGAGATAAAATTAGCGCTGAGGAAAAATCTAAAGTTGAAGCAGAAATTGCAAATGTAAATAAAGCTCTAGAAGGAAAAGATGTAGAAGAAATAAAGAAGGCTACAGAAAGCTTAACACAAGTATTCTATTCAATTTCTTCAAAACTATATCAAAATGCACAAAATGCTCAAAACGCAGCAAATAATGCAGCAAATGGAACTACAGATAATGGCACAACAACTACAACTGCTGAAGAAGAAAATACTGAAAATAAATAATTAGTTGAATAAAAATATTATAGTGATAAAAATTATTTATTAAAACTTAATAATACTTATTTACAAGCATAGCAGGTTTAAGCCTGCTATTGCTGACATAATATGAAACAAAAAATGAATAAATTAATAATACGAATTGAGAAGTATTCTTTAGAAAATAAATTTATTTATAATTTAGAAAGGAAATCAAGTTATGGCAGATAAAGACTATTATGCAATATTAGGTGTAGACAAAAATGCATCTGATGAAGAAATAAAAAAAGCATATAGAAAAATGGCTAAAAAGTGGCATCCTGATGCTAATCCAAATAATAGAAAAGAAGCGGAAGAAAAGTTTAAAGAAGTAGGAGAAGCATACTCTACACTTTCTGACCCACAAAAAAGAAGAATGTATGACCAATTTGGTAGTGCAGCAGCCAATGGAAATTATAGTGGATTCAATGGATTCAACGGATTTAATGGTGGATTCGGAGGATTTGGTGGAGGAAACTATACATATTCTACAAGTGGATTTGGATTTGATGATGTTGTAGATGATTTCGTTTCTTCAATATTTGGTGGAGGATTTGGTAGAAGTTCAAGAACAGCAAACCCTAATAGCCCAAGAAAGGGTAATGATTTAAGATATAATGTTGATGTAACTTTTGAAGAAGCATTTACAGGAACACATAAAGAAATAGTTGTCAACAAAAATGAAAAATGTGATACTTGCCATGGAACTGGTGCTAAACCTGGAACAAGTGTACAAACTTGTAGCAAATGCCATGGTACTGGTAAAGTAAAAAAAGCTCAGTCATTAGCAGGATTTGCAACAATACAAACTGTTGTAGCTTGTGATGAATGTAGAGGAACAGGTAAAGTTATACCTAACCCTTGCGAAACTTGCAAAGGAAAAGGAACTGTAAGAAAACAAGTGACTTTAAATGTAGAAATACCAGCAGGTATTAATGATGACCAAACATTGGTAGTTCAAGGCAAAGGTGAACCTGGAGCAAATGGCGGTCCTTATGGTGACTTGTATGTTACAGTAAGAGTAAAAAAGAGCAATATATTTACTCGTAATGGTGATAATGTTGAATGTACTATACCAATTACTATAACTCAAGCAACTTTAGGTGCTAATATAAAGGTGCCAACAGTTACTGGTGAAGAAGAAGAATTTTCAATTCCAGACGGAACTCAAAGTGGAACTAAATTTACTTTAAAAAATAAAGGATTTAAAAAGATACATTCAACATCTTCAGGAGACTTGATTTTCACAGTACAAGTTCAAACTCCTAAGAAACTTACAAAAGAACAAAGAGAATTATTTGTTGAACTTGCTAAAACAATGAATGAACAACCACCAATTAAAAAGAGAGGAATATTTGGATAATTTTACTTTTGGGACGGACCTTTTTGGAAAAAAATTAATATTTTCCAAAAAGGTCCGTCCCAAAAGTAAAAAACACTTGAATAATTTACATACTATGTGGTATTATTAGTATGTAAATTTTTTTATATTACATGGCAAAAAATAAGTTTATAGATTTTTCTTAAAATCTAAATATATTATTAAAAGGAACGATTAAGATGAAGAACGAAAGAGGAATAACACTATTAGCTTTAGCTATAACTATAATAATAATGCTTGTTTTAGCGGGAGTTGCTATTTATGGAAGTTTATATGAAAATGGAGGAACAATTAATATTGTTATAGATGAAACTGTAAAACAGCAAAATATGGTACAAAAAGAAAAAGATAAGATGAATACAGTGCTTCAAGATGTAGAAGAGGAATGGGGAATTGGTCCAAATGTATAAGTTTTTCGTAGAAGACAATCAAATAAATAATGATAAAATAGTAATTAATAATGATGATTACAATCATATAGCAAATGTTCTTAGAATGAAAAAGGGTGATACAATTTTAATAACAAATAAGAATTCTAAAGAAACATTTAATTGTGAGATTGAAGAAGTAAAATCTAATGAAATTGTATGCAATATATTAAATAAAGAAAATAAAAAAGTAGAATTAGAAGTTAAGATAGATTTATACCAAGGACTTCCTAAAGCAGATAAAATGGAATATATCATACAAAAAAGTGTTGAATTAGGTGTAAATAAAATAGTTCCTGTTAATATGAAATATTGCATAGCTAAGATAAAAGACGAAGAAAAGAAAAATATTAGATGGAATAAAATATCAGAAGTTGCTGCAAAACAATGTAAAAGAAATATAATTCCTAAAATAGATAAATCAATAAATATGGATACTTTATATAATGAAATAAAAAAATATGATTTAGTTATTGTAGCTTATGAAAATGAAGAAAATATAACTTTAAAAACAGCCTTAAGAGAAAGTGCTAAAATAAAAAATATAGCTGTTGTAGTTGGACCAGAAGGTGGATTTAGCTTAGAGGAAGTTGATAAATTAAGAGAAAATGGCGCAAAAATAGTTTCTTTAGGAAACAGAATATTAAGAACTGAAACTGCTCCAATTGCATTGTTAAGTATGTTGGTGTATGAATATGAATTATAAGCATTAGAAGGGAGAATAATTGATGAGAAAAGCAACTAATAAAAGTGAAAATAATAAAGATGCTAAAACGGTAGAGGAAAATGAAAATAAAACAGTACAAAAAACTAAGACAAAAAAATCAACTGTTAAAGAAAAAAATGCAGTAGAAAATAATAATGAAGACAAAAAGAAAAATAAAACAAAAACAGCAAATAAAAAGATTGAAGAAAATAGATTGCCTAATATAGAAAAAGTTTCCGAAAAAAAATCAGAAGCTAAAAATAAAAGTGTAGATAATAAAATAAATGCAAATAAGACTAAAACGGAAAGAAAAAAGAAAGTTAAATCATCTGATTTAGAAAATATAATTCAAGAAAAAGAAGAAACAAATTTAGAAAATAATATAGTTCAAGAGAATGAAGAAAAATCATTATTAAAAGAAGAAAATATTGAAATAAATCATGAAAAATTAGAAAAAATTAAAGATGAAATAAAGAAAAGTAAAAAAGATAGTAAAGATAAAATAAAAAATTCAAGCTTAAGAAAAAATTTAGTAAGAAATCTTTCTATAGCAATAATTATTACAATTTACTTTTTATTTATTGATTTAGGAATAAATTCAATTCCTGTAACAGTGTATATGCTTGATTTAAAGACTTTTGCTATTTTTATTGCAATAATTTCAATAGTAATTTTTGAAAAAGCTTTTAAAAAGGATGAAAATTATTTAGCAATTCATGGTATAGAAATGATTTTAGTTGGAGTTGAAACCCTTTTATTACTTCAATTATATTCAGCTGGAAATGAATATTTTAATTACATTTTACTAGCAATAACTCTAGGAATGATAGTATATTATTTAATAAAATGTCTAATTATATTTATTAGATATAAAGTAAAAGGAAAATAAAGTTAATAAGACTAAAAATGATTATTATGGATAAAGGTAAAATTAATTTACATAAGTATAAAAAATACTAGGAAAATACTGGACTTATTTTATCTTTTGTAGTAAAATAAAGAGTATACGAGTAGATATTTTGCATAAATAATAAAGCTTACAATAAATTTAATATAAATATTTAAGTAAAATTTGAAAGGAGGAAAATCTAATTATATTAATTAGATTAAAATTAAAATGTTAGTTAAACCTACAGTACCAGAATTATTAAAAGAAACAAAGAAGAATAGATATAGCTTAGTAATAGCTACAGCTAAAAGAGCAAGACAAATTTCACAGGGAAGTAAACCTATGACAAATGATGATGATATTTCTCCAGTAAGTCTTGCAGCAGATGAAATTGGAGAAGGTAAAGTTAGTATATTTGATGAAAATCAATGGAAAGAAGAACAAGAAAAGTTAGAAGAAAATAAGGAAGAAAGCGAGACAACTGATACAAATAGCGAAGAAAATAAATAGTTGATACATTCTATAAATATCATTTATTATTGTATTAAAGCAAAAGGGGTTATAATGGAGAAAAAACATATTATTTCTCTTACTGGCGATTTAGCTAGTGGTAAAGGAGAAACTTCAAGAATATTAATTGAAAAATTAGGCTATGGGATATATCGTAATGGTCAGTATTTTAGAAAACTAGCTAAAGATATGAATATGAGCGTCACTGAATTTAATATATATGTAGAGGATCATCCAGAAATAGATAGGCAAATAGAAAATAGTGCAGCAGAGTATGCTAAAACTAACGACAATTTTATAATTGACGCAAGACTTGGATGGTATGCAGTTCCTGAATCTTTTAAGGTATATTTAAAAGTTGATGTCGATGTAGCAGCAAAAAGAGCTTTTAATGATTTAGATAGAAAAGATACAGAAAGCTTTGATACTCTTGAAGAACAAAAACAAGATATGATAAAAAGAGCAAATCTAGAAAAAGAAAGATATTTCAATTTGTATGGAATAAGACAAGGAGATATATCTAATTATGACTTAATTGTAGATACTACATATAAAACACCTAATGAAGTAGCTGATACAATTATAGAAGAATATGAAAAATGGTTAAATAGAAAATAGTAAAATATAGGGGGAGAGTTTTATTAATTCTGCCTCTTATTTTATATGAATAAAAAAAATATATATATACCTATAATGACTTTTATATTACATAATGTAATAGATATTATAAAATAAAATTAGGAGAAAGGGATTAATCAATTAAATAGATTAATATTTTTATATAATTGATTATACTAGAAAAAATGAAAATACAAGAAATAAATTTAGGAGAAATTAACTATCCATATCAATTATCTCAGATATATTCTCCACCTAAAAAACTTTATGTACTTGGCAATATAGAGATATTGAGAGAAAAATCTATTGCAATTGTAGGTTGTAGAGAAGCAAGTAATTATGGAAAAAATATTGCTATGGATTTAGCATACAATTTAGGAAGGAAAAATATAATTACAGTAAGTGGACTAGCAAGAGGAATAGATACTTTTTGCCATATGGGAAGTATTAAAGCAAAGGCAAAAACTATTGCAGTAGTAGCACACGGATTAGATATGATTTACCCAAAGGAAAATAGAAATTTAGCAATAAAAATATTAGAATTAGGTGGAGCTATAGTAAGTGAATATAATATTGGAGAAAGACCTTTAAAAAGAAATTTTGTAGCAAGAAATAGAATAATAAGTGGGCTTAGTAAAAGTCTCGTTGTAATAGAAGCTAAGAAAAAAAGTGGTTCATTAATTACTGCTAATTTTTCATTAAATGAGGGAAGAGATGTTTATGCAGTTCCAGGAAATATAAATAATGTTAATTCAAAAGGAACTAATGAATTAATTAAAAATGGAGCAAATTTATTAACTAGTTATTTAGATTTAACATATTAAAATAATTAGTCAAATGATTGTATTATTTTCAAATTTGTAATATAATATTTAACAAGTAGTTTTGCCTAAGGAGGGTAGTATATGAAGGATAATAAAAAGAAAAATACAAATACTAAAAGCAAGACAAAAAACACTACAAAACTAAATCCTAAAAAGGATAAAGATATTAAAAAATTAGAAAAAAGAAAAAGAAAAGAAGATAAGAAAAAGAATAGAAAACATCCTAAATTATGGCTAGCATTTAAAATATTTATAATAATAATTTTATTGCTTATAATTGCTGGAATTGCAGCTTTTTCTGCAATCTTCTTTAGTGATAAATGGGCTATTACAAAAGAACAATTATTAAGTGATAGTGGGCTTAAAATAGTTGATCAAAATGGTAATGAAATAACTACACTTACAGGAGATGAAATAAGTAAAAAAGTTACTTTATCAGAAATGGGAAAAATACCAGATGCTTTTATCGCAATAGAAGATAAAAGATTCTCTGAGCATGGTGGTGTAGATATAATAAGGACAACTAAAGCAATATTAAATTATGGAGTATCTATTATAACAGGAGGAGATGCATCATTTGGAGGAAGTACTATAACTCAGCAATTAGTTAAGATTACTATGAACGATGATGCAAGAGGAGGCTTAGCCGGAATCGAAAGAAAAATAAGAGAATGGTCTAGAGCTATGCAAGTTGAAAAGATGCTTACAAAAGATGAAATTTTAGAGAGATATTTAAATAGAATTTATCTTGGTTCATCTGGAGGCTTAGAAGTAAGAGGTGTTGAATCAGCAGCTAATTATTATTTTAGTAAATCTGCTTCTGAATTAGATATAGCACAAGCTGCATTTTTAGCAGGAATAAACCATTCACCCAATAGTTATGATCCATTTAATGAAGAAATAGATAATTCTGAAAAAATTAAATCAAGAACCAAAACAGTTCTATATCAAATGAAAGAGCAAGGAAAAATATCAGAGGAAGAATATAATAATGCAGTTTCAGAGGTAGATAATGGATTAGCCTTTACTAAAGGCTCTACTTCAAATGGAAATAGTTCACTTTCATATCATGACTCAGCTACAATAAATCAAGTTGCAAAAGAAATATCAGAAAGCGAAGATATATCATATTCTGAAGCAAGAGAAATGCTTATAAACAGTGGATATACAATTTATTCAACTGTAGATTCTACAATTCAATCAGCTATGGAAGAAGAGTTTAAGGATTCTTCGCACATTATAAAAGCCAATGGTCAAACAATTCAATCAGCTATGGTAATGATAGAACCATCAACAGGTTATGTTGTAGCAGAAGTTGGAGGTCTTGGTGAAAATCAAGATACCTTAGGACTAAATAGAGGTGTAGATAGTGCAAGGCAACCAGGTTCATCATTCAAACCTTTAGTTACAGTAGCTCCAGGCTTAGAAAATGGCGTTATTACGGCAGCAACCTTATTTGACGATAGCCCAACAGATTTTCCGACTGCATCAGGAAAATATTCTCCAAAAAATGACAGTAATAGTTATTTGGGAATAACCAATATGAGAAAAATAATAAAAAGGTCATCAAATGTGCCAGAAGTTAAACTATTACACATACTTGGTATAGATAAGTCAGTAGAATTTTTATCTAAAATAGGAATAGATGTACCAGAAGAAAATCAAGGTTTATCAATGGCACTAGGAACACCATCTGTTACACCACTTCAAATGGCTGCAGGATTTGCAATGCTTGCTAATGGAGGTGTATATATAACACCAACATTTTACACAAAAGTTGTTGATCAAAATGGAAATACAATAATGGAAGCAAGTCAAGAAAAAACAAGAGTTATATCAGAAGGTAATGCATATATAGAAACATCAATACTAGAAGGTCCAGTTCAATCTGGTGGTACTGCATCAGCATTTGCAGGATATTTAGGTAATATGGCAGTAGCAGGTAAAACAGGTACTACAGATTCTAAAAATGATAGATGGTTTTGTGGATATACACCATATTATGCTGCAGCTTGTTGGTATGGTTATGATCAACTTCAACCAGTTGGAACATATGGAAGTAACCCAGCTGCAAGAATTTGGTTTCCTGTTATGAAAGCAGCAATTGCAGACAAAGAAGTCAAAGATTTTGAAAAGCCAGACAATATAGTATCTGCTAAAATTTGCTCAGATAGTGGTAAAAAAGCAACAGATAAATGTAAAAACACATATACTGAAATATTTGTAGAAGGAACAGTACCAGAAGATTGCGATGGTCATACAACTCTTACTATATGTAAAGAAACAGGTAAAATAGCAACAGAATTTTGCCCAGATACTGAAGAAAAGGTCTATACAGAAAAAATAGATACTGAAAAAGCAGGAAACTGGACTACTCATAGCAGAAGTAACACAACAGAGCCACCAACAGAAGTATGCAATGTTCATACAAAGGCAGAAGAGATAGATGTTCCAAATGTAGTTGGAAAAACACAAACAGAAGCGAAGAAGTCTTTAGAGTCAGCAGGATTTGTTGTAAAAATATTACAAAATGAAGATAGTAGTAAAGCAAAGGGATTAGTATTAAAACAAAGTGCTACTAAAGCTGCAAAAGGTGCAACTATTACAATAACTGTAAATAGTTATTCTGGTGGAAGTACAGCAACAAACACAACTACTGGCGGAAATTCATCATCAAATACTGTTACTAACTCAGTAACAGGTGGAAATACATCAAATAAAAACACTGTTAAAAATGAAACAGTAAAAGAGGACTAAATAAATATATTTTCAAGCGTTTAGATGTTTTCTAAATGCTTGAAAATTATAATGAAAGTTTTAGGTATGCCTCGAATATTTTTAAAAGAAATACAGATAATATACCTAAATAAGTAGGAGGAAACTAATGGAAAAAGAAATAAGACTTTCATTTTTTAGAAGAGTAAAAATGAGTGTGTTTGATTTCGACAAATACCATATAATTGCAAGTGAAGGTTTAGGCAGAGCAATAATGTATTTAGTAAAATTAATACTAGTATTTGCTTTAGTTTTATCTATAGCTACAATAATTAAATTTTCACAATTATTAGATAAGGCTACAGAATACATAAGCAATAATGTACCTAACTTTTACTTTGAAAATAACCAGTTTGTATTAGATAGCACAGAAGATGTTAAAATAGAAAATCATGAATATACAGACTTTTTAATCATATTGACAAATTCAGAAAATTATAGTGAAGACGAAATAAGAGATTTTGATGGAATAGTTGTAACATTTACAAAAAATAATCTTCTTTTTAAACAGCAAAATAGTACAAGCATAATAAATAAAAGTTATGAAGAACTTAATAACACTATAGAAGTAAGCCAAATTAATAAAGAATATTTAGTAAATATGACAAAGGGTGAAAATGCATATACAATTTTAGCAAATATATTTGCAGTGATATTTATTTCTACATTTTTAACATTTTCCAATAATTTATTTAAATACAAAGATCTATATACAGGAACTTTTATTTTTC
>CALXWV010000035.1 GCA_944392515.1 uncultured Clostridia bacterium | reverse complement strand
TATTATTTTCTTTTTTAAATACGAAAGTATTTTTAAATAAATAGGTAAAGAGGTGATGCAAATATTTTAAATAAATATATAGAAGGGATATTTACTAAAAAAGATGAGTTAAGTCCTTCGTACATAAATTTAAGTAATCCAAAGTATATTGAAATAGATGACATATATTATTCAGGATTATTAATAGTAAATTATTTACGTGAGCAAGATGATTTAATATTAAAAAATATAATTGATTCTAATATAAATTTGTATATTTCAATGTATTATGAAAAACAAGATACATACAAAGTAATAAAAGACTTAACATATAACATAGGTAATGTAAAAGTTGACTTAGAGAAAATAGGTGAAAATAGGCAAGATTCTGAAATAGCTGCATTTACATATAATGACGCAAAATATATTAGAAGAGAAATGCAAATTAATAATGAAGAATTATATTTTCTATATACATACATTATGACTTTTGCAGAAAATACAAAAGAATTAGAATTTAATTTGAATAAATTAGAAGGACTGCTTAGAAGTAGAGGAATCTTACCTAAAAAAGCATATTTTAGGCAAGAACAAACATATCTATCTTGTTTGCCTCTCATGCAGAATAATTCAGATGTAAAAGAAATAACTAAAAGAAATATACTTACGAATTCATTAATTTCTACTTATCCTTTTATATCATCTGCAATATTTGATAAAACAGGAATTTTTATAGGTGAAAATATTTACAATAATTCTCTTATATTTATAGATAAATTTGACACAAATAAATATAAAAATGCAAATATGTGTGTATTTGGTACAAGTGGAGCAGGAAAGTCATATTTTACAAAGTTAATGATACTAAGATATGCTTTATTTGGTTTAGAACAATATGTTATTGATCCAGATAGGGAATATACTAATTTAGGAAAATCGTTAGGTGGAACAATAATTAAATTAGGGCCGAGTTCTAATACATATATAAATGTATTAGATATAAGAGAAGAAAGCTTAGAAGATGAACAAACTGGATATTTATCTACAAAAATAGGTAAGCTAATAGGATTTTTTAAACTTATTTTTGAAAAGCTAAAAGAAGAAGAAAAAACAATATTAGAAAAGGCGATTATAAAAACATATAATCAAAAAGGTATAACATTTAATGATAAATCTTTATATAAAAATGGTAAATTTAAGACAAGCACAGAAATGCCAATATTAGAAGATTTATACAATAATTTAAGCAAAGACATGCAAATAAAAATATTTCCATTTATAAAAGGCTCATTATATTATTTCAATAAAAAAACAAATGTAAAATTAGAAAACAAACTAATAATTGCAGATATTTATGAATTAGGTGAAGATAATTTAAAATATGCAATGTATGTTTTCATTGAATATTACTGGGACAAGATAAAAAAAGATAGAAAAGAAAAGAAGGCTATATATTTAGATGAAATATGGAGACTTATAGGTGTAACTTCTAATAAAGAAGTAGCAAGCTTTATATATAAAATATTTAAAACCATAAGAAAATATGGTGGAAGTGGAGTAGCTATAACTCAAGATGTTTCAGATTTATTTAGTTTAGATGAAGGAACTTATGGAAAAAGTATATTAAATAATTCAAGTATAAAGGTATTTTTTAATTTAGAAGAAGAAAATATAAAGGTTTTAGAAAAATACACAAATCTTTCTAACAAAGAAAAAATAGAAATTAAATCTTTTAAAAGAGGCGAATGCCTTATGTTTGTTGGACAAGAACATATATTAACAAAAATAAAATCAGGTAATTTTGAAAAAGAAATAATAGGAGGTAATTAAAATTAATAGTATAATAACTGCAATAGGGAACAAAAATTTAAATGATAAATTAATAAAAGAGAAATACAATATTATTTGTACAGATATACAATATAAAGAAGGAATTTTAGAATTTTTAGAAGCAAATTCAAAAGTGGATTATATTATTCTTAATGAAGATTTAGATGGAAATATTAGTTTAGAAGAATTAGTTTCAGAAATTAAAAAAATAAATAAAAATTCAAGAATAATATTTACTTCAAATAAAAGTTATGATGAAGAAAAAATATTAAATATATTAAAAAATAGCATAGATAAAAAAGAAAAAAATAATTTAAATAGTATAAAAAAAGAAAATATACAAAATGAAAATAAAAATAAGAATTTTGAAGAAATTTCAAGAAGCAGAAAAAAGGTAAAGCCAGAAATAAAAGAAAAAATTGCAAATAAAAATAATAAATATAAGGAAGATAAAGAAATAAAAAACAATGAATGGATTTTAAATTTTAAAGAAAATGAATTAAAAAATAATAAAATAGAAAATAAATCCAATATTTATAAAACAAAATCTTTAAATGTAAAAGACAATGAAATTATTAACCAACAAGAAAGTAATTATAAAAGTAATAAAATATTTAGCCAAAAGACATTGCCTTTTAATAATTTATTTAATTTTAATCAAGTAATAAAAAATAATAGAAAAGAAGTTATTTCTATATTAGGACCAAATGGAATAGGCAAAAGTGTATTTTCTATATTATTTGCAAAAACAATGGAAAGCAAAAAGAGTATAATAATAGATTTTGATATTTTAAATAATAGTTTACACACAATTATGGGAGTAAAAAATTACGATGCTAAAATAAAAAGAAAGATAAAAAGCAATGATTTAATAACAAATAAAAATATACTTAACAAAAGTATATTACATACAAACTTAAAAATAGATTTATTACCTGCAATGAATATTATTTTAGATCCTAATTATAAACTTAGTAATATGAAAATGAGAAATATAATAGAAGAATTAAAAAATATTTATGATTTAATAATTATTGATACATCTTCTGATACATTTTTTGATTATACAAGAGAGATGATAAACTGTTCTAATAAAGCGATATTTATCTCAGGAGCAAATATATTAGAAGTAAGAAAATCAGAAAGACTATTGGATATATACAATAAAGATTGGAATATAGAAAATGAAAAAATAAACATAGTATTTAATAAATGTACTAAGAAATCTCTAGATGATAATCTTTTAAGGGAAATATTTAATAAATATAACATTTTAGGAAAAATACAATTAAGTGATTATTATGATTTAGTAGTAAATAAAAATATGACAGAACAATCTTCTTTACAAAAAGAAATAGAAAATATTAAAAAACAAATTATAAAGGAGAAATACTATGGAATTAGCTAATAATTTAGATAATAATTTATTAACATCTTCTAACGTAACTTTAGAGGAACAAAAAGGATTTCTAGATTCAACTCTTGGTAAAGTAATAAATACAGGGCTAGATGCAGGTATAAGATTTTTACTACCAGATTTGATTGAAGAACAAGTAATAGATGTAAAAGATGCAATAATAAATAATGGATTTAAAGCAGGAGTAGAAGAAGCAATAACATCTGCTGTAGATATGGGGAAAAGTGTTATAGGTATATTTACTGGAAAATTTGAAAATATAACACAAGCTGAAAATGCTGTAAAAAGTGGTGGTATAATAGATGGAATTTCAGATGCTTTGGATTACGCATTAAATTTATGTTCTAAATTTGGAAAAATTCCAAATGCAATTTGTTCAGTTATTAAAGGAGGTAAAGATGCAATATTAGATACAATTAGTAATAATATTGAAGATGAATTTAAAAATCAAGTTTCATCAATAGAAAAAATAAATAGTTATATCAAAAGTTGGAAAAATAGCTATAATAACAAAGATTTAGATGGAATGGAAAAGGAATATGAAAAATTGGAAAGAGAATTAGAAAAAACACTTCCACTTGAAAATACAATAAAAGAAGCAAGAAATATTGAAAATATACATATTTTAATAAAAAATAAAGGTGATTTTAACTTAAGTAATGATGAATTAGAATTGGCTAAAAAACTTATAATATAGCCAAATAAAATCACGAAAAAATATTTGCTTTTTATCCTAAAATATCTACTTTTTCCTTGCAAAATCTATCTTGTTTTAGTATAATAAGTACAGTAAAAATAGCACGAAAAGAGGTATACAAATGGATAAAAAAGAAGAACCAGAATTTAAAGAAGGCAAGATTATCGAAAGAGATATTGAGTCAGAGATGAAGACTGCATATATAGATTATGCAATGAGTGTTATAGTTCAAAGAGCTCTTCCAGATGTTAGAGATGGTATGAAGCCTGTTCATAGAAGAATACTTTATACAATGTATGAAGATGGTTTAACAGCAGATAAGCCATACAGAAAATCTGCTACTACAGTCGGAGACGTTTTAGGTAGATATCATCCACATGGTGACTCATCTGTATATGATGCAATGGTTAGAATGGCACAGGATTTCTCTCTTAGATATCCACTAATTGATGGACATGGTAACTTTGGATCAATAGATGGTGATGGAGCTGCAGCTTATCGTTATACTGAAGCCAGAATGTCTAAAATAGCAGAAACTATGCTTACAGATATTGAAAAAGATACTGTAGACTTTATGCCAAACTTTGATGGAATAAGACAAGAACCAACAGTACTTCCAGCAAGACTTCCAGCATTACTTGTAAATGGCTCATCAGGAATAGCAGTTGGTATGGCAACTAACATACCACCACATAATTTAACTGAAATATTAAACGCAGTTATAAAAATAATTGAATCAGATGAAGACTTATCTGATGAGGATTTATTTAAAATAGTAAAAGGACCAGATTTCCCAACAGGAGGATTAATTCTTGGAAGAGAAGGTATAAAACAAGCATATTCTACTGGTAAAGGCAAGATAACTTTAAGAGCAGAAGCCGAAATTGAGGAAATGAGTGGAAACAAACAAAGAATTATAGTTACATCACTTCCATATCAAGTAAACAAAGCAAAACTAATTGTAGATATAAGTCAATTAGTTAGAGATAAAAAAATAGAAGGCATTTCTGAAGTTAGAGATGAATCAGATAGAGAAGAAAAGGTAAGAGTTGTTATTGAACTAAAAAGAGATGCTAATGCAAAAATTATATTAAATCAATTATATAAATATACTCAAATGCAAGATTCATTTGGAATTATTATGCTTGCATTAGTAAATAATGTTCCAAAAATACTTACTTTAAGACAATGCTTAGATTATTATATAGACCATAGAAAAACAGTTATATTAAGAAGAACAAAATTTGATTTAGATAAAGCTTTAGCTAGAGCTCACATATTAGAAGGCTTAAGAATAGCAATAGATAATATCGATGAAGTAATCAAAATAATTCGTGAATCTTATGATGATGCAAAAGAAAGATTAATGGAACGTTTTGGATTAGATGATATACAAGCACAAGCTATTCTAGATATGAGATTAAGAACTCTTCAAGGATTGCAAAGGGAGAAAATAGAAGAAGAATATGCTGAGTTAATGAAATTAATTGCTCATTTAAGAGAAATATTAGCAAGTGAAAAACTTGTATATGATATCATTAAAGAAGAATGCTTAGAGTTAAAAGAAAAATATGGAGATGAAAGACTAACAAAGATTGTTGCAGCAGAGGGTGAATTTAACGAAGAAGATTTAATTATTGAAGAAAATTCTATTATAGCCTTAACACACTTTGGATATATTAAGAGAATGCCTCAAGATACATATAAGAGTCAAAGAAGAGGTGGAAAAGGCATTACAGGAATGACAACTAGAGAAGATGACTTTGTTAAACAAATTTTTAAAGCATCAACTCATGACCTAATATTATTCTTTAGTAATAAAGGTAAATTATATAGATTAAGAGGATTTGAAATACCAGAAGCAGGTAGAACTGCAAAAGGTACAGCTATAGTAAACTTACTAGCACTAGAAGCAGGCGAAAAGATTACAGCTGTTATTCCAATTAAGACCTTTGAAGATAGTAGATTCTTACTTATGGCTACTAAATCTGGTCTAATTAAGAAAACACCACTAAAAGAATATGATTCTGCTAGAAAAACAGGATTATTAGCAATAAACTTAAAAGAAGATGATGAACTAATAGATGTAAGATTAACAGATGGTGAAGACAATGTAGTATTAGTTACTGAAAAAGGTATGTGTATTACATTCAGTGAAAAAGATGTAAGACCTGTTGGTAGAACTGCACAAGGAGTTATAGGAATAAGACTTGACAAAGATGATGTTGTTATTGGTATGGAATCTATAGTTTCAAATAAAAATGAAACTTTACTTGCAATAACTGAAAATGGTTTTGGAAAAAGAACAGAATTAGATGAATATAGAGTACAAACTAGAGGTGGAAAAGGTGTAATAACTTATAAGATAACTTCTAAAACAGGAAATATAGTTGGAATCAGACTTGCAAATGAAGATGAAGATGTAATGATGATAACAGATAAAGGTACAGTTATAAGGATAAAAGCTAAAGAAATAAGTGTACTTGGAAGAAATACGCAAGGCGTTACATTAATGAGAACAAACGATGGTGGAAAAGTTGTAAGTATTGAAACAATAGATGAAGATCCAGAGGGATTAGATGAAAACTAAATAATTTTACATTTGGGACGGACCTTTTTGAAAAATAATATTTTCCAAAAAGGTCCGTCCCATAAGTAAAATTTATACAACACTCATTTTCTTTTTTATTCTAATATCATCACCAAAAAAATAACAAGCTTCATAATTGCCAATAATTCTTGATAAAATTCTTTCATCATAATTATTATATAATTCCTGTAAAGATAAATTAGTTGAAATAATTGTTTTAGTAATAGTATTATTTTGATTTAGCAATCTAGAATTAATAATATTAAACAATTCAGTAATTTTTAAATTATTTTTAGTTTCAGTTCCTAAATCATCAATAATTAATAAATCAACAGAGTTTATAGTAGAAACTATGTTATTATTTGTTTTTCCAAATTTATAATCAATTATATTATCTAGCATAACAGGAGCTGTTTGATAAAGTACAGTTTTTCCTTTTTTTATTAACTCATTTGCTATACAAGATGATATAAAAGTTTTACCTAATCCTGAATTACCACAAAAAAGTAGATTATTTTCAGTTGGGTCATCAAAGTTTTCAATAAATTTATCACACAATTTCCTAATTTTTAATATGTTCTCTCTTGGAGATAGCTTTGAATTATATTTTTCTACATCAGGTGTATCTGAATAATAATTAATATTAAATTTAGAAAAATTTTGATTTTCTAAATCATAAATATTAGAATTATTATATTGTATATTATATAATTTTTGCTTTATACAAGTACAAAGAACAAAACCGTTCTCTGATTTTATATATCCTGTATCTTGGCATTTAGGACATTCAAAATGAGGGGCTAAGTCAGCTTCTGTTTTACCATATTTTTTTAAAAGATTAATTTTTTCCTTTTTTAAATTAGTAAGATCAGTTTTTAATTTTTCTGGAGCTTTAGGATCTTTTTTAGTCAAAACAGATTTTATTGCATATATTGAAACAGTATTAATATCATTATCTATTTTTTCTAAGCCGAGGTATTTGAGAATACATTTCGATTTTTTTTGATTCAGCATCAGAAATTGCTCTAGAGCGTTTTTGATCATATTCAACTAGTAAAGATTGCAAATTTTTTGCATTCAAATTATATCACCTCTTTTTTATCAAAATCTTTAGAACATTAATATAGTATTAAATATTCTAAAGATTTATATTATAATTAATATTTTAAATCATACATTTGAATAAAAACTATTTAAGTCTGCATATTGCCTTTGTGAGAAGTTAGCTTTAGTATCCTTAGTTTCTTTCTTTTGTACAGGTTTATTTTTTTGAGTTTCTAAATGCTTATTTATTTCATCCGGTGTTTTTAAACCTCTTTCATGCCAATCACTTATCATTTTATCCATATATTCAAAATTTAAATTAAATTTTCCAGCCATTTTCTTTAAAGCAATGTCAATAATATCTAAGCCATATCCATAAGTAATATTCCATTTTTCGATATATGCTTCTTCATATATAGTAAGATTTCTATTAAGTCTAAGTTTTTTACGTATACTGTTTTCAATAGTCTTAACTTTTTGCTCTTTTTCAAAATATGAATCTAAATCAGTAAATGTTTTAATTTTATTTTTATTCCAAGCTTCAGCTACTGTTGCAACATAACTTCTATGAAGAGCAGATTTATTAAAACAATATCTAAATAAAGCAATCATAACTTCTTCATCAAAGGCATATTTTTTAAACCATAAATCAATATCTCCATACCAAGAAGGAGACATAACACCCTGAAAAAATTCATTATTTATAGTATCTATTGCCTTTGCTCTATATCTGTTTTCAGCAACTTTAGCTAAATCATCCTTTGATATAGTAATTTTAGGTTTATATAATTTATTTAATTCTATTTCTTGCATATTAGCAACAAGAAAACCTTGATTCTTACGAATAAGTAAACCTTCATCCTCCCAATACTTTACCGCATCTTGAATTGTTTTTAATGGAAGTTCAAGTTTTTTAGATAAATCATTAATTTTTACTTCTTTATTGTATTTAGATAAAAAATATAGATACAAGTAAACCTTTACAAAATCTCCGCTTGCCTGAGATAAATACTCAGTAAAAAAAACGTCGGGAATAGAAGTGCTTGAAAAAATAAGAGAAGCATCATTTTGTTCTAACTTCATATTTACCTCCTAGCATTTTAAAAATTTTCTTTGTAGATTATATCATTTTTGTTATAAACATACAACTACTAAAAATTACTTTTTTCGACAAATTATGCAAGAAAATAATTTGATTAATAATTAAAATAATAAAAACTTATTTGAAATACGTTAAATTATTTATATAAATAAAGTTTAGGCTTAAAAAAATATTTTAACATATACCATAGAAAATATAGTATGTTTTCATGGTTAAAATCTATTACACTTAATAAAAAAATAGGTAAATAAGTAAAGATAATTATGATTATTTTTGCTGTAAGATTATTTATAAATAATTTACATAGAAACCAAATTAAAAGAAAATAAATAATATTAAATATAGCTGTTGGATAATCAATTATTCCTAATATTTTATTTTTGAAATTAAAATTTTGTGGAAAAATAAATTTCATATCATACCTCATATATAAGTTGAATTTCATCAAGTTTATCAAGATATCATTATAAAATGAATAATTTATAATTATATTTTTTCAAGATTTAAAAGATGCAATTATTGAAGATATATTACTTGAAACATCAATGCTTACCCCTCCCAGTATTTCTCTAATAAAAGTATTTGCTCTAACTAAAGCATATATACTACCTATTAAAAGTAATTTATTTGATGTATCTAATGAAAGCATTATTATTAAAATTAAAGATACAAAGGATTGTAGTAAAAGTAAAGAAAAAAAGGCTTTAGACCATGATTTAAATATCCAGTAACTAGAGGAATTTATTAGAGAAAGCATGGCAAGAGGAGTTGTTAAAACAAAAACTTGTAAAATAATATATCTAAGAGAATAGGAAAATAATATATTTAATAAACCAACAGATATAAATCCCTTAATAATTCCATCAAAAGAGAATAAATCAAAAGAATTTTCACCTACAGATATAACGGAATTTAAATTTTGTATTAAACAAGAAAATGTAATATCTTTATTAATAATACTTTTACCTATATCTTGTATACTCCCAGAAATTAAATAATTAATATTAAGAATTTGTTCACAAAGAAAAAATGAACTATTAATAAAAATACCTATAATTATCATTTTAAAAATAAATTGTGTGGGCTTTTCTACATTATTTCCTGTAAAAACCGAATAAGAATATCTTATGGCATAATAAATAATAATAGCAAATAATAAAGCATCAGTTAAATATAAAATACCAGTTTTACCACTTGCTCCGAGAAATTTTTCAAAAAATGAGTTATCTATTATACTACTATCAATAAATGTAAAAGTATCTAAATATGAATAAACATTATTATCTATAGATGAAAATAAATTACTAAATATAGAATTAATTGTTTCAATAATAATATTAACTACTTCTGACTGTTCCAATCAAAATCCTTCCTATATAATAATTTTATAATTAGGTAAATTTATAAAAACAAAAAAGAATATTAAATAAAAAATTTAGGCTATCAACGATTCTATTGCAGATAAAACTAAATTAATAGCTAAAACAAAACCATAGGCAAAAAGTGAACCTCTTATAACTTTTTTGGCAGTTCTCATTTTTTCTTCATCACCAAAACTAAATTTTTTCATAAATAGTCCAACACCAACTGCAACTGCAGCTGCAGGAGTGGCAAGTTTTAATATCCAATCTTCTATATCTTCAAAGGCATCAGTTAAAGTTTTAACGAGCTTTGGAGTAGCCGAAAAGGAATAATTAGAAAATAATATAAATATAAATATTAAAAATAGGCAAAATTTAATAAAAAATAGTTTTTTATTTCTTTTCATTAAAAGTCCTTTCTATGTTAAATTTGGGTTTTATGAATACCCATAAATCACTATTAATAGTATTTAAATATATTTAATAAAATAAAATTATTAAAATATAAAATAAATAATATTATTAAAAAATTTATTCTTCTTAAAAATATGGTAGCATATTGAGCTTTTGAGGCTTTATTATTTTAGTTCCAGTAGATAAAAATGCTAGACATGTAAATGTTTCTAATTCTTGAGTAAAAAAATTATAATCAAAAGAATAATCAAATTGATAATATGTATTAATACTTTCAGATAAGTTAGAATCAATAGAAGAGAATCTTTTTAGTAAATAATTATAATTATTTTCTTTAGAATTTTCGGAAATAGTTCTTGAAGATTTTTCTTTATCTTCTTTACCTATTTGCTTTTGTGCATCTTCAATAGTAAATATATCATCTGTTCTAAACCAAAGTTTATTAACTAGATTTTGGACAATTACTTTTACAGAATATTCATTATTTAATGTATGAAGTAAGGAAGTGTAACTTTGAGTAGCAACTATATTTATACATTTAGCTTCCCTACTTTGAGCAAAAAATTCTGCATCTGAACTTGTTACATATTCTTGGTACTCATCAGATATAAAGACCATTGGTCTTTTTACAAATGTAGCTAGTTGAGAGATAACATCAGTTTGAAAATCAAGTTTTAAATATGCTGCAATTATTTTAGATAGATTTTTATATTTACCTATATTAAGATTTAATACAACAATTTTTCCATTGTTAATTGTATCTTCAAAACCATAAAAATTTTCTTTAGACTTAGTTGGACAAAAAGTTTTTAAAACTTCATAATCCGAAACAAAACAATTTGTAATTCTAGTAATTTCAGATTTCAATATATTAAAAGTTCTATCATCTAAACTATAAAAATCTTTTTCTATAAATCTTATACATGATAACAAATCATAAATAGAAGAATCATCTAAAACTCCAGATAAAAAAACATCTCTAACCTCATGTAATTTCTTTAGATAATAATTTTTATCAGTAACTAATTTATGTAGTTCTTCGAAAGTAACATAGTTATTATTATATATTCTGCATAAAGTAATAAAATTTTCAATTACTTGTTCAGATTTATCTAGCCAATAAGATTCAGAATTATTAGGTGAAAATAGAAGAAGAATAGTTTTTATTCTATTAGCTAAAATAGAAGCTTTTAAATTAGGTTTATCTAGGGGATTATACGTATATTTACCATTTAGTTCTATAACTATAACATCATTTGATCTATCATATTCTTTAGCAAATTCTTTAATTTTTGAATAGTAATTACCTTTTACATCAAGAATTAGAAAACCTAGTTTTTTAGATAAATTATTATTTTTGTATTTAATTAATTGTTTAGTAAAAGGATACATTGCAGAAGCTGTTTTTCCAGTACCAATACCACCAGTAATAAGAATATTTTGATACAAGCTCTTTTCGGGAATGTACACAGTTTTTCCATTTGAGTCTTTACCAATTAGCAAGTTAATATTATTTAAATTTATAGTATCAGCTTGAATTAGAGGAGTAGAAATAAATAATTTAGATAAAAATTTAGAATAAATAATGTTTGAAATAACAACAGAATTAAATAATAGGGTTACAATATAAAGTATTTTACAATTATGCCATAGTGTAGAATTTTCTATGACAAAATCAAATATTTTTAAAGTACTAACTAATAGATTAGGAGAAGTAAATAATATTGGTTTAAAAAGGATAATAGAAAAAATTAAAATTGAAAATGTAAAAACAGAGTCAAAAATGAATCTAATCGTTATCACCTCTTTTTAATTTTATTTGAAGTTTAGATCCTTGAGCTGAATGAGTAAATTTAAATTGAATAAAAGTATAAATGATGTAAAAAAATATAAGAAAATTAATTAAAAATACAATAAAAAATAAATCAAGTAAATTAATAATTAAACACCAACCTTCCAACCATTGGTAATTATATAACGAATTTTGTAATTTGTCTATACTTTTTAGAAAAAATGTGATAAAATATTATTACAAATTTAATGAAAGGAGATTAAGGTTCAAAACCTTAAATATAATTATGAAATATAATAAAGATACAAAAATAGGAGAAATATTAGAAAAGACACCAGAAAAGGCAGAATTATTAATTGAAGCAGGTATGCATTGCATTGGTTGTCCAGCATCACAAGGAGAAACACTAGAGGAAGCTTGTATGATACATGGTATTGATGTAAATGACATAGTTGATGAATTAAATGAAGAGGATGAGGAATAAAACATATTTATATGTAGGAGGATAAATGAAAAGATTAGATTATTCTATTTTATTTGCGACAAAAGCACATGATCTTCAAAAAAGAAAGACAGATAATGTTTTAATGATATTTCACCCATTTACTGTTGGTATGATATTAAAAGATGCTGATATGAGTGAAGATTGTGTAATAGCAGGCATACTTCATGATGTAGTGGAAGATACAAAATATACATTAAATAATATTAAAAAAGAATTTGGCGATAATGTTGCTAAAATAGTTGAAGAGGTAACAGAAGATAAATCTTTACCTTGGGAAGAAAGGAAAGAAAAAGCTATTAATAAAATAAAAACGGCAAGTTTTGAAGGAAAAATGGTTGAATGTGCAGATAAAATCAATAACCTTGAAACATTATATGACTTATATTTAGAAAAAGGTGATGAAGTGTGGAAAAGTTTTAATAGACCTTACGAAAAGCAAAAATGGTATTATACAGAAATGTATAAAGCGGTAATAATGAACTCTAAAGATAACAAATTGTATGAGAGATATAATATTATATTAAATAAACTTTTTAAATAAGGGGTAAAATAATGACTGTTAAAGAACAATACAAATTAAAAAAATTAGAAGAAATAGACAGAACTTTAGAGGAAATAAAAGGAGAAGTAATAAAGAGCGATAAACCTTTATTTATAGAATTAATAGGAACACCTAAAAGTGGAAAGACAACTTTAAAGAATGCGATTCAAAATGCTTTTGATAAGAAAGGGATACCTGTTATAACAAGAAGAGAAACAGCAGAGTATAATCCTATACCAAAAAATTCTGAACATTATAATTTCTGGATGATATTAGAATTAATGAAAAATATTAGTGAAGACTTAGCAAACGGAAAAGGAAAAGTTGTTATTTATGATAGAGGACTTATTGATAGAATTCCATGGATGAAATGTGATATAGATCAAGGAAAAATGTCGCAAGAAGATTATAGAAGAATAATAGATATGTATCAATCAAACTATTTAAAAGGATATAAACCACTAACACAAGTATTTTTTACATCACCAGAGTTAAGTATTTTAAGAAAGGGCTCAGAGGGAAGATTTGTTAATACTAGTACTCTTACTACATATAATTCTATTTTAAATCAAGAACTAGATACTGTTAGAGGTATGGCATTAAGAACGAATGTTACAGTTACTGACCAGTATCAAGGGAAAATAAAAGATTTCCTTATAGATCAAATGACAGAAATTTCAAGAGATTTAAAAGGAGAATTTGATAAAAAAATAAGAGTAAAAAGAACAGAAGCAGAAGAACCTAATTTATAACAAATAAAGACGCTATTAATTGTTAATTATGGCGCCTTTATTAATTAAAAAGGCAAAACACAAAAGCTTTAATAACTAATTTTGCCATTTAATAAATCATCATTTTTAATCCAATCAATGACATTTATTATTTCATAATTTGATTTATTAATTCTTACATAAACATGATTAATACCTGAATTAATAATAAGTTTTCTACACATTTGACAAGGAGAGGCACCTTCCTCATAATTTCCGGTATCTTTTCTAACACCAACTAAATATAAATCACTATTTAACATATCTTTTCTTGATGCACTAAGCATAGCATTTTGTTCAGCGTGAACACTTCTACAAGCATCATAACCACTATGTCTTACATTAGGAAAGATTTTTTTCTTAGTGCAGTAACCCAAATCAATACAATTTTTTCTACCTCTAGGAGCTCCTGTATATCCAGTTGCAATTATTTCATCATTTTTTACAATAATTGCTCCAAAGTTTTTACGAAGGCAAGTGCCTCTTTCTGAAATTGTCTCTGCTATATCTAAATAATAATTGATCTTATCAACACGTTCCATAAAGTTACTCCTTTAGTAGATTATAATATTTAATTTTATATATTGCAAGTTTTTACTAAGTAAAAATTAATCTATCGTTAAAAAAATGGTGAACTGTAAAAGTAAAATATAATTAGAAAAAGTAATTTCTAGTTACCGAGAAAAAGCTATTTGAAAGCAAATAA